>JBBQUC010000550.1:0-3022 GCA_038212815.1 Cytophagales bacterium | reverse complement strand
TTACTGGATGCATCGGCTTATGCATCATCCAGCCCTGTTTCGGCATGTACACCAGGTGCATCACCAGAGTATAGACCCCAGCCCGCTGGCTGCTTTCTCGTTTCACCCGCTCGAAGCCGTAGCCGAAGCAGGCATTTACGTACTGCTGTCGTTCCTGCTGCCCGTACATCTGTTTGCGTTGTTTGGTTTTCAGGTGCTCTCTACGCTGCTCAACGTATTGGGCCATCTGGGGTACGAAATTTATCCAGCCTGGTTTACCCGAAACCGGCCCGGCAGTTGGAAGACAACGTCCACGCACCATAATATGCACCACGCCCGCTTTAGGGGAAACTATGGGCTGTACTTTACCTGGTGGGATACCTGGATGGGTACCGAATTCAGCGATTACACGCAGGCCGTGGGGGAAATACACCAGCGCAAAGCAGCCGACGCAACAACCCAGGTGCCATTTCTCTGTATCGCACTCCTGTTGATAAGCCTGAAAACCAGTGTTGCTCAGTCAATCCCTACTGGTATCTGGCTCGTGCAGGACCGCTCTGCCTCGGTCAGTATCGTAGCGCAGGGCGGTCAACTGACTGGTCAGATAAACTGGCTCAACATACCGCTCGACCTTAAAACCGGCCAGCCTGTTTTAGACCTTGAAAATCCCGATCCGGGCCTGCGTACCCGGCCATTGCTGGGTTTAGTAATGCTTTGGGGATTTGTTAAAAAGGGTGCTGAATGGCAGGTAGGTACGATTTATGATCCAACAGTTGGGAAAACCTACCGGGGTAAACTATGGCTGGATGTGTCGGGTCAGGTGCTGACCGTGCGGGGTTACGCTGGCCCATTTTTTAGAACCGAGTTATGGACTAAACAACCCTGATCTGATGCAACGGCTACCCTGGTTTTTTTTTCTGGTCGATTTTTCGTTTGTGTTTTACTGGCTGATCACAGCGCTGCACCTGATTCCTGCCGAATACCTATATAATGACTACACCAACCCACTGTTGGTAGACTGGAACTGGAGTTTCCTGCCGCTCGACCTGCTGGTTTCCTTCACTGGTTTCAGAAGTATGTGGTTACGACGACAGGGCCATCGCCAATGGACTAACTGGGCGCTGGTATCGTTGGTGCTGACTTTTGCATCGGGCCTGCAGGCACTGTCATTTTGGGTATTACGGCACGACTACGGCCCGATATGGTGGTTACCCAATGGTTTTTTGCTGGTCTATCCATGTTTATTTATTCCGACCCTGCTACGCAAAACCTGATTGGCAACGCTGATGGGTGAAGACCTGAGTGGTCAACGGGTAAACCTGCTTTCTGGCATAATGGCAGTTATTTGGTGCCTCATGGCAAATTCTGTTCAGCCTCGCTGTAAATTTGTATTGGTAGGTCCGATTCATCAATCGGCCACCAACGTAGCTTGACATCAGGAAGGGTGGTTCATGTTAGAGAACAGGAGGTTTATCATCATTGGCGTGTTTTGTTTGGTGGGTTTGCTCTACGCAGCCCGCCTGTTTTACCTGCAAATTCTGGACGACAGCTACTCACTTGAATCGTCGAGCAATTCCATCAAGCGGGTCATTGAAGTACCCTATCGTGGGCAGATATATGATCGCTCAGGTAAGCTAATTGTTTATAACACACCGGTTTACGATTTATACGTAACGCCCAAACGGGTGAAGATTGCCGATACCCTGGCCTTTTGCCGGATGATGAATGTTACCCGCGCTGAGTTCGACAGCATTATGGCTTTTGCCAAAGCCTATTCGCCGGTGAAGCCGTCGGTGTTTTTGCGGCAATTGTCGAAAGAAGATTATGCCCGCATTCAGGATGCCCTGGTCGACTACCGGGGGTTCGAGCCGGTGATGAGTTCCATGCGCACCTACCCTGCCCACACTATGGCCAACGCCTTGGGTTACGTGTCGGAAATCAGCAAAAGGAAGCTCGACAATCAGGAAATACCCTACTACCGGCAGGGCGATTATGTGGGGCATAATGGCTTGGAAGAGGCCTATGAAGTTGAATTACGCGGGCGAAGGGGCATCAAATACATGATGCAAAACGTGCGGGGTGTGGACAAGGGCTCGTTCAAAAACGGCGAATACGATACCGCCGCCGTAGCCGGAAAAAATCTCTACACGAGCATCGACGTTGACGTGCAGAAATATGCCGACAGCCTGATGCAAAACAAGGTGGGCGCGATCATTGCGATTGACCCTGGCACCGGCGAAATTCTGACGTCGGTCTCAGCCCCGACTTACGACCCGAACCTACTCTCGTCGCGGTTCTTCTCAAAAAACTACCGAAAGCTGGTGTCCAATCCCTACAAGCCGCTGATTAACAGGCCCATTATGGCGAGCTATCGGCCCGGATCGACGTTTAAACTGATACAGGCGCTTATCGCCCAGCAGCAGGGGACGCTGTTTACCAACACCTATTATGGCCACGTGGGCTCACCCATGCGCTGCCACTGCCGGGGCGGAAATAACCTGCGCGGAGCCGTACAGAACTCGTGCAACCCATACTTCTACCAGGTATTTCGCAAATACATTTACAACAACGGCAATCCGAACACCTTCAAGGCGTCGGCGATTGGGTTGCAGGAATGGCACGACCACGTGCTCAAGTTCGGCATCGGCGAGAAACTGGGTGTCGATTTGCCCAGTGAACTCCGGGGCAATCTGCCCACCGTGGGGTTCTATGACCGGGCCTACATGCACCATGGTGAGTCGCGCTGGAAATTTTCCAATATCTATTCCCTCAGCATCGGCGAGGGTGAACTGCTGATTAGTCCGCTGAAACTGGCTAATCTGGCCGCTACCATTGCCAACCGGGGCTGGTACATTTCCCCGCACTACATCAAAGGCATTGGCAAACTGGATGAGGGTATCCCGGAGAAATACAGGGAGAAACACTACACCGATATTGACGCAAAATACTACCTGCCCGTGATCGACGGGATGCGGATGGCCGTGGCGGCGGGTACGGTGAAAAAAGAAGCCGACATCAACGGTATCGACCTGTGCGGCAAAAC
>JBBQUC010000549.1:0-3024 GCA_038212815.1 Cytophagales bacterium | reverse complement strand
GTTTGGGTAGCAGCAGCGTCAGCGGGCCGGGCCAGCAGGTTTCGGCCAGGAGCCGGGCGGTAGCGGGCATGTCGGCTACAACCGTTTCTAGTTTTGCCAGCGAGTCGGTATGGACAATGAGCGGGTCGAAGGCCGGGCGGTTTTTAACGGCAAAAATGCGCACAACGGCATCGGGGTTCAGAGCATTCCCCGCCAGGCCATAAACCGTCTCGGTGGGGATACCGATAACATCCCCCTGTTCTAAAAACGTCCTTGCTGCCTGAATGTCGGTGCCAATTTGTGCCATGTTGGGGGCAAATCTCCGTTAAAATTCCTTAAACACGGCAAAAGCTGCAAATTTGTGGGGTTCTTTACCCGTTACACGCATGAACGTAGTTATTGACTGGGGCAACTCCTCGCTGAAAGTAGGTTGGTTTTCGGGTACAGAACTGCTCGAAACGGGGCAGTACGAAACGCCCGTAGCCCTGCACCGGGCATTGGCTAAACACCGGGCCGTGATGCAGCACGGGA
Source organism: Cytophagales bacterium (assembly GCA_038212815.1). Lineage (GTDB taxonomy): Bacteria > Bacteroidota > Bacteroidia > Cytophagales > Spirosomataceae > JBBQUC01. Next base: position 2,514 of record JBBQUC010000549.1, on the reverse strand, counting down.
TTGCCTCGTCAACGAGCCGCCCCGCCGATGAGCTTCGGGATATGCTGAAACAGGCGGGTGTGGCCGATTTTAGGATACTGAATGCCCAAACGCCCGTGCCGATTGGCAATGCCTACGATACGCCCCACACCCTGGGGGCCGACCGGCTGGCGGCAGCCGTAGGGGCCAACTCCCTGTTTGGGAGGCAGCCCTGCCTGATTTTCGACCTCGGCACCTGCCTCACCGCCGACTTTGTGGACGGTAGTGGCGTGTTTCGGGGGGGGCTGATTGCACCGGGGCTGGCCATGCGGCTGCGGGCCATGCACGAGTTCACCCGGCGGCTGCCGCTGGTGCCGCTCGACACGGAGAATGTATCCCTAACGGCCACCAATACCCGGCAGGCCATGCTGAGTGGAGCCGTCAATGGATTGCAGTTTGAATTGAGCGGGATACTGGAAACATACCGCGCCGAATGGCCCGATTTACGAGTGTTGTTGTGCGGGGGCGATGCGCCCACCTTTGAAAGTCGCCTGAAAGAGCCGATATTTGCGGTGCCAGAACTGGTACTGATTGGATTGAATACTATTTTACGCTATAATGTTGATATTGCAGAAACGAATTAGCCGGGTCGCGACGATGGGGCTACTGATGAGTATCCTTACCGTGCCGGTAATTCAGGCGCAGGGACTGGGCAACTCGCCCTATTCGGCCCTTGGCCTTGGCGAGACGTTCGATAACGCCAATGTGGCCAATATGGGCATGGGGGGGCTTGGAGTTGGGTATGCCAGTCCATTTTACCTAAACGGCCAAAACCCTGCCTTACTGGCCCGGCGAGGGCGCACCACCATCTTTGAAGTGGGTATTACGGGACAAATCAAGCAATTGAGCCAAACGGTGCTGGGGGCCACGCAATCGCAGCGCGATTTTGGGGGTAACCTCTCCTACGTCACGTTATCTGTACCCGCCAACTCGCGCTGGAACATTGCCCTTAGCCTGCGCCCCTACAGCTACGTGGACTATTCCACCCGGCAGTATGGCCGCATCGATGGTACGATTTACGAAACGCAGAAAGATTATACGGGACGGGGAGCCATTAACCGGGCTTCGTTTGCGTCGGGTTACCGGCTGGGCACCAATGTGTTTCTGGGGGTCGATGCCTCGTTTCTGTTTGGTAACGTTACCCAAACCTCCGACTCACAGGTGCTTATCAACTCCTCGACGGATGTGCTGGTGTCGCGGATTCGCCGGGTCAACTACAGCGACATCATTTTCAGGCTGGGTGCCGCCTGGCGACCAAAGCTGAGTAAAGACTGGACGCTGAACATGGGAGCCACCTACGACCCGGCGGCTAACATTCGGTCGCGCCGAACCGATATTTACCAGCAGGTATTGAATGGTCAGAGCATTTCGGGTTCTGACACCCTCAACATCAGCAACAGCAGTGCCACGCACCTGCCTGAGCAGTTGCAGGCGGGAATCAGCATCGAGAAAAATAATCAGTTCATGATCGGGGTCGAAGGCGGTATGCAGCCCTGGTCGCAGTATCGCACGGTAACGGGGCAGCCGGGCAACCTGGGTAACGGGTATCGGGGGGCCATTGGGTTAGAGTACACCCCCAAACCCACCTCTACCAAGTACTGGGATTTGGTGACCTACCGGGCTGGTTTTCAGTTCAGTCGGTTGCCTTACATTGTAGATGGCAATCAGCGGGTCAACGACATGCGGGCCACTGTGGGTATTTCGTTTCCCATTGGTGCCTATTACGTCAATCACCTCAATCTGGCCATTATTGCCGGGCAGCATGGCGTGGTTGCTGGCCAGCAAATTCAGGAGCGTTACATCCGGTTTGCCCTGGGCCTGTCGCTCAACGATGTCTGGTTCCGCCGGTCGGTTATCGACTAAAACAATTGGTCATCCTGTCGTGTCATCCGGGTGTTGTATGCTAAAGCTAGCTCCCTACTGTATTGGCCTTATGCTCGTCACGCTTTTGGGCTGCGACGAGGTGCAGAAAGTGCCCAAAAAGGTAAAGCCTTATACTGGCCCGGTGGAGGAGATCAACAACGTCAGGATGCTGTATAGCGAAGCCGCTATATTAAAGGTGAAGATGACCACCACCCGGCAACTGCGCTACGCCAATGACAACAAGGTTTTTCCTGAACCCGTCAACATTGTGTTTTACGGGCCTGCGGGCGAAGAAGTAACCACCCTCCGCTCCGATTCGGGGCGGTATAACCGGGTCAAAGATCTGTACACGGTACTGGGGCACGTGGTTGTGCTGAAAAAACTAACCAAAGAAAAACTCCTCTCCAACGAACTGAACTGGAATCCCAACACCAAAAAAGTGTATACCGAGCAGCGCGTACAGGTAATCAGCCAACTGACGGGTGAGCGAATCTACGGCTTGGGCATGGATGCCGAACAGGACTTTTCGCGCTACTCCTTCCGTCGGGTAACGGGGCAGTTTAACATGCAGTAGTGGCAGGAGAGTTTGTCGCCAATATGTTCACAGCATTAGTGTAACCCTATTTCAGGACG
>JBBQUC010000548.1:0-3034 GCA_038212815.1 Cytophagales bacterium | reverse complement strand
CCCGGTGTCGCTAAAACCCTTATGGCCAAGCTGCTGGCTAAAACCATGTCGGTGGGGTTTAGCCGGATTCAATTTACCCCCGACCTTATGCCCGCCGATGTACTGGGTACGTCGGTCTATAACCCAAAAGGGGCTGAGTTTGACTTTAAGCAGGGGCCAATCTTCTCGAACATCATTCTCATTGACGAGATTAACCGTGCCCCGGCCAAAACGCAGTCGGCCCTGTTTGAGGTGATGGAAGAGCGGCAGATTACCAACGATGGCACCACATACACCCTGGCCGAACCGTTTATGGTACTGGCCACCCAGAACCCCATCGAGCAGGAAGGCACCTACCGCCTGCCCGAAGCCCAACTGGATCGGTTTCTGTTTAAAGTGGTGATTGGCTACCCCGAAGCGGGCGAAGAAATTGATATTTTGCGGGGCCACCACCAACGCCGGAGCCTCGCCGACGCACTACAGGCGGTCACGCCGGTGCTGTCGGCAGCCCAATTAACGACCCTACGGACACAGGTGCATCAGGTACACGTAGAAGATAACCTGTTTGCCTACATTGCCGAGGTGGTGCGGAGCACACGGGCCAACAAATCGCTGTATCTGGGTGCTTCGCCGAGGGCGGCTGTGGCCCTGCTTAACAGCGCGAAAGCGTTGGCAACCCTACGGGGCCGCGATTTTGTCACGCCCGAAGATGTGCAGGAACTGGCGGCCCCCGTATTGCGCCACCGGGTGCTGCTCACCCCCGAACGCGAAATGGAAGGCGGCAACGCCGACGATGTAGTGGCCGACCTACTCCGAAAAATAGAGGTGCCGCGCTAATGTCCTAAACAGCAGGGATGCTGTTTAGGACATTAGCGGATAATCCGTTCCCAGGCTCCTTTGCCAAATACCGCTACCACCAATATCGGCAGCAGCATACCCCCCGCCCGGAAACCCGCGCCAGTAAGTTTATATACGCCTGAATTAAATTGAACCACGGTCTGAAACAGCCAATAGACCGAGACTGCGAGCAGAGCGATGGTTAGCCCAATGGCCACCGGACGACTAAAGCGGCCTGCTACCCAATTCAGTAGCAGGGCAATGGCTACCACACTGGCTACGGTGCCGAGGGCGCGGGGGAAGGTTTTGAGGTAGTCGTATTCGTAAAAGAAAATACCAAAACGGCCAATCAGGTTAGGGTGGCTCATGAGCCACCCGTTCAGAATGACCAGAATGGCTAGCAACAGGTAAAAAAACGGGTTTTTCATAGCCGCAAAAGTAACCGAAATTTGCCGGATGCCCGCTCAAGTGCCGCCACCCGCTGTTCGCAAAATCATCCATATCGACATGGATGCGTTTTATGCGTCGGTGGAGCAACGCGATAACCCTGCCCTACGGGGCAAGCCAGTGGCTGTGGGCGGCTCAAGGGCGAGGGGGGTGGTAGCTGCGGCCAGTTATGAGGCCCGTGTGTATGGCGTTCGGTCGGCAATGGCTTCGGTAACAGCCCTGCGTAAATGCCCCGACCTGCTGTTTGTAAAACCCCGGTTTGAGGTCTATAAAGCTGTTTCGGCGCAGATACGGGCTGTCTTCGCCGAATATACGCCCCTCATTGAACCGCTCTCGCTCGATGAAGCCTACCTTGACGTGACCCAGAACCATCTTGGACTGACCTCCGCTACAGCCATTGCTGAACAGATTAAACGGAGAATTACCGAGGTAACCCAATTAACGGCCTCTGCCGGGGTGTCGTACAACAAGTTTTTAGCTAAACTGGCTTCCGATTACCGCAAACCCGATGGCCTGTTTGTGATCAAACCAGCCGATGGTTCCCGGTTTGTCGAGACGCTGGCGGTGGGGCAGTTTCATGGCATTGGTCGGGTAACTGCCGAGCGGATGAACGCCCTGGGGATTTTTACGGGTCTCGATTTGCGGCAACAGTCGGAAGCGTTTTTGCGGCAGCACTTTGGCAAATCTGGGCAGTATTACTACCAGATTGCCCGTGGTATCGACAATCGCCCCGTCAACCCCGACCGTGTCCGAAAATCGGTTGGCTCCGAGAATACCTTCGAGACTGACCTTACCGACCTGCCTGATCTACTGGTGGAGTTAGAACCCCTTACCGACGATGTATGGCAATACTGCCAGAGCCGAGAAATTCGGGGGCGCACCGTAACCCTGAAAGTGAAATTTGCCGACTTCCGGCAGATCACCCGTAGCCGTACGCTGCTATCGGCAGTGCCATCGCGGGTGGTGCTAGGGCAGGTGGTAACCGAATTATTGCAGCAGGTGCTGCCAGCCACCCAGGGCATACGCTTGCTGGGCGTGTCGCTGTCGGGGCTGGATACCGATGCACCGGGTATAGGCGGGCAGTTATCGCTGTTTTGAGTTAGGTCATTAATAGGCATTAATGACAACTTACATAAGTGCTTCAACCGCCATCGCTCTGCATCAGTTGGCGGGGGCCAGTAGTAACGGCATTTTCGTCGGCCCAGATTGACTGGGTTTGGGCGGCATGGTTCACTACTTTATCGAAGGTGTCGGCAATGTCTTTCAGACCTGAAAATACAACGGCCTGCCCACTGGTTAAGGTTGCCAGGTTTTGGAACTGACCATCGTCGGCAAACAGGCTTTCGCCATAGCTAATTTTGTTCATAGCGGCCTGATAGTCAGCAACGGCCTGTTTCAATGCAGTTTGGCGGGTGGCCCATTCGCGAGTGGCGGTGGTGAGGGCGGTGTTGTCGGCCTGCTGCTGTTGTTGGGCAGTAGCAATACGGAGTTGCCGGTCAGCAGTGGGGTTGGTCCATACCCAATTTTTGCCGGTTTTACCCTGCCGTTTGGCTTCGGCTTCACCTTCCCGTTGTTGGCTTTTCAGCGATTCCTCCAATGATTTTTGCAGGCTGGTTCGACGTTGCTCGCCCTGTTGCTGTTGCTGTTCGGCCAGCGTCTGGAGAGCTTTGGTTGCATCGGTTATGGCGTTTTGTAAAGCGCGTGTTTTGGTAAGGGCATCGGCAACCGGGCTACCCGATGCGGCTGAGGATGCGGCCTTTGGATCATCGAG
>JBBQUC010000547.1:0-3049 GCA_038212815.1 Cytophagales bacterium | reverse complement strand
TCTACGAGCAGTTTGGCGTGGCAGAGTACTGGCTCGTTGACCCCGCTAACGCCGAAATAGAAATATACACAGGGCAAAACGGGGGGTATAAACTCTATAGTGCAGCCTCTACTCTCGAAGGTAAACTCATCTCCGGGCTGCTCCCTGCCCTCGAAATTTCCATTGCCGAGTTATTCGGTTAAGCTCACTCCACCGTCAACAGTCCGTGTCCGCTGCCGGGTCGCCCGTCAGGCGTGGCTCCCTCTATCACCATCCGTAGGGTTGTTTTAGCATCAGAAGCCCAGAACGACACGCGGGCTTTGCCGTCGGCATCGGTGCTGACCATAGGTTGCCAGTAAAGAGTAGGCCGGTAATCGGGCCGGTTTTCGTCGAGTTGAGGCTGGTCGTAACGGGGGGCGTAGAACTCCCGGAAGGGCGCGTAACCAGGCAGTTTGGTGAGCAGAGTGCCGGGAGCTTCGTCTTTCGTGAAATCGTAGGCAGGGTTGCCCTGCCTGCTCAAAATAGAGAGTACTCCACCAGCCGCTCGTGAGCCGTAGATACTAGCCGATGCTCCTTTCAGCACATCGACCTGCTCAATGGTGCTGATAGGCAAAAATAGGGCCGTTTGCTTGTCGATGGGTTGCCCGTCCAGAATGAACAGTGGCTCCACGATGCCCGAAAAATTGGCTGCCCCCCGAATCTGTACCGATGCCGTATAGCCCGACCCGATTACATTGACTCCCGCCACCCGGCTTCGGAGAATATCGAGAATGGTCAGTGAACCCCCTGCCAACTCCGGCGTGATTTTAACACTGGCTTCAGGATTAGAATAAATTTTCCGGCTGTCCCGCACAACTTGTTTTTTAGCTACCACCTTTACCTCCTGAAGCATGACCTGATCGCGGTTTCGCCGGAGTTGCTGCTCAATATCCAGGGCTTCGCTGGTTCGGCGGACAAACTCATTCCAGTCTGTCTGGGTAATAAGCAGGGAGTTAAACGGAGGGCGGATAAGGGTTACGGCGGGGTATAGCAGTTGGTCGAGCAGGATGTTGTACTCGTCGGCACCCCGTTTGCCCCGCGCCTGTACCAGTACTTTGGTTGAGTCGGTGAAGTCCAGATTAGGGAAGATATACCGGCCCTGCGCATCGCTGGTGGTAGCCATAATGGCCCGGCTGCTGTCTTTATGCACCAGAATAAGCGTTATGTCAACCACACCGGCGGGTTGGCGGTTAGGCCGCAGCACCTGCCCCGTTATCGGTAGTCCACTCTCCACAAAATAACGGGCAGCAGGCAGCGAATCGCGCAGTACACTGGGCCAGGTAAACCGTCGCCACCCCTGGGTCATCAGCAATAAATCGAGTTTTTGGCCCCGGTCTTTGTTGGCAGGGTCGAAATAATAGCCCGGCTGTTCAACCGTGCCGGTCAGGTCGGAGGTGAGCAGCAGATAGCTGGTAAGCGTGGTTGGGTAAGCAGCGTGGTCGGGGAGTTGCCCGGCATCGGTCACGGCGAGCGATAAGTTGGCCATAACGGGTTGGTTGCTGGCATCCGTAACCCGCAGGTCGAGGTCAATTCGCGCACGGGGTTTGGCGGTAGCTTTGGTTGGGGTAAGGGTTATGGTGAGGGGCTTACGCTGATTGATATAGACCAGCCGCTCACAAACGGGAGCGTGGTTCTCATCGAAAAGAGTGAGCTGGGTAATGCCTTCGGCGAATTTCTGGCGGGGCAAATTAATCAGTAAAATGGGCTTGGCTACTGGGCCGGTAGCTACTTGAATGGCCTGTCCACGGGTTTGTGCCAGCAGGGTCATGGTGCCTTTCTGGGCCGCCGAACCTGTTTTGTTGTTGGCAATAAATACCTTGATGTTGTCTTTATTAGAGATGTTATCGACCGTGAGTACATACCCCTGCGCCTGCACGGCAGGCATTGGGTAGTGGGTATAGGCCGTTGTGCCAATGGGCCGGACAAAAGCGGTATAAGCCTGCCCCGGTTCGGGCTTAATGGAGAAATACCCCATGCCGAGGTGCTGACTGGAAAAACCCACAAGGGTGTCGTTTTTAGCATCGACCACATAGCCTTCTACATCCACATAACCGCCACTTGCTCCTACCGCTTTAAACGCTACCCGGCTTTCCAGGCCCGCTACCAGCTGCCCCCCTTCTGGCAGAAACTGCACATCAGGGCGGGCCAACGGTGGAGTGGGTAAAGGATGGTTGGGTTGCAGCAGCGTGAGGGTTTTTGTAAACAGAAACTCCTCCGGGAAATTGCGCATCCAGCCCGTATACCCCCGCAGCAAATAATGCCCTGCCCGCAGTGAATCGGGTAGGAGAAGTTGGCCGGGTGCGTGGCTACCCGTTACCCGCAGGCTGCTGTGCAGCAGCACCCGCTGGGCCGAAGGGTCAACCAGATCGACGTACAACACACCACTGGCCGAGTCGGCGGCATGGCTGGAACCATCGAAGAGGTAGCCCTTTACCCAGATCGTTTCGCCGGGTAGATACACCGAACGGTCGGTGTGGAGATACACTTTTTCGGACGGATACTGCTGGGCGTATAGGGATAAGCGGTTGAGAAGTCTGTCCACAAAATCGTCGGTAAGGCGGGGTTTCAGCCCCAAAAAAATGATGCTGAGCAGCAGGCAGGGGCATAACCCGGTACGGAGGAAGGTGTGTGGTGATTTCATCTGAAAAGGTGGTGATACGGTAATTTAAATTTAAAATTTGGTAACCTGTATGCCATAATCGTTTAACTTGGCCCAAATTCTTCGTACTCTATGACCGCTCCTTCAACAAAAACTGCCTTAATACTTGGGGCATCTGGTTTAATTGGTGACTTATTGGTCCACAAGTTAGTGGAATCTTCGATATATGAACGCGTAACTGTATTTGTTCGTAAACCTCTTTCGTGGCGGCATCCACGTTTGCAGGAGGTAGTGTTTGACTTTGACCGCCCCAGTGGGCAATTGGTGCAGGCCGATGATATTTTTTGCTGCCTCGGCACCACCATGCGCAAAGCAGGGTCTAAAGAAGCCTTCCGAAAAGTCGATTACCACTATCCGCTGGAGATTGCCCGT
>JBBQUC010000546.1:0-3050 GCA_038212815.1 Cytophagales bacterium | reverse complement strand
CGGATTAGCCACGGTAGCCGCTATTTCTGGGCCTCACACGTCATTCATCACTCCTCCCAAAAGTATAACCTCGGCACGGCCCTGCGCCAAACCTGGACGGGAAACCTGAGTGGAGCCTTTGTTTTCTGGCTCTGGATGCCCCTGGTTGGGTTCTCTCCCCTGGTCATCATGACCATGATGGGCATTAGCTTGCTGTATCAGTTCTGGATTCATACCGAACTCATCGACAAGTTTCCGAAACCTATTGAATTTATTTTCAATACGCCCTCGCATCACCGGGTGCATCACAGCTCCGATCTGGACTACCTCGACAAAAACCACGCGGGGATTCTCATTATCTGGGATCGGCTCTTCGGCACCTTTCAGCAAGAAACCACCCGGCCTACCTACGGCCTTACCAAAAACCTCACTACGCATAACCCCTTCCGCATTGCCTTCGATGAGTGGATTCAGATTGGCCGCGATGTAGCCCGTGCCGGGTCGCTCCGCCATGCGCTGAACTATGTGTTTGGCCCGCCGGGATGGAGCCACGACGGTAGCCGCAAAACCACCAGACAACTGCGGGCCGAACAGAAAGAAGTCGATATACTGCAGTAAGGTAGTGGCGAATTTTAGCGCATTATGTTTAGCTACTGGGAGCAGCAAACGTTTTTGTCGGGCATCGACGTGGCCATTATCGGCAGCGGCATTGTGGGGTTGTCGGCGGCCATTCGGGTAAAGCAGCAACAGCCGCAACGGCATGTGGCCGTGTTTGAGCGGGGTATGCTGCCCAGCGGAGCCAGCACCAAAAACGCAGGGTTCGCCTGCTTCGGCAGCGTGTCGGAGTTGCTGATGGATTTAGAGACCCACCCCACCGAGGCCGTATTGGCCCTGGTTGACAAGCGGTGGCGGGGGTTACAGCGGCTCCGCGCCACCCTGGGCGATGCCGCGCTGCGCTACGAATCGGCAGGGGGCTATGAACTCTTCGAGCCGGGGGATTTCTACAACCGCTGCGCCGACCACCTCCCTACCCTCAATGCCCACCTGCGCGAAATTATTGGCCCCACGGTTTATCAACGCGCCGATACCAAACTGGCTACCTTTGGATTTGGCCGGGTCAAGCACCTCATTCTGAACCAGTATGAGGGACAGTTGCACACGGGCCGGATGCTGGCCGCTCTACTCGACAAAGCCCGCTCGCTGGGGGTAGTGGTTTATAACGGGGCTGTTATTCAACGCCTGGAACCCACCGGCATGGGAGTAGCTCTGCACCTGCCCGAAGGCACGGTTCGGGTTGGCGATGCACTGATAGCCACCAACGCCTTCGCCCGTCAACTCCTCCCCAATCTGGATGTGCAACCCGGACGCGGGCAGGTGCTGGTAACCTCCCCCATCCCGAACCTGCGGGTAAAGGGCACCTTTCACCTCGAAAACGGGTATTTCTATTTCCGCAACATCGATGGGCGGATTCTGCTGGGTGGGGGCCGTCATCTCGACTTCGCGGGCGAGGCTACCACCGAGTTTGGCCTGACCGAACGCATTCAGCAGCGACTGGAGGACCTACTGACCACGGTTATTTTACCCAACCAACCCTACCAGATTGAGACGCGCTGGAGTGGCATTATGGGGTTTGGCCAGCAGCAGGCTCCCCTTGTCAGGCGCGTAGCCGACCACGTGGTTTGCGGGGTAAAACTGCAGGGTATGGGCGTAGCTCTGGGTAGCCTGACCGGTCAGGAAGCCGCTGATCTGCTTTTAGAAGGGCTTGACTAGCGTTGACCTCGCAACCTGTCGTCCGGGACCTGCCTTGCTCCGGTTAAATTTCGTTTGAAACTGCAAAACAAAAAGTTTTGTGTTGTGTCAATCGGCGTTTTGTGATCTTCGGTCACGCAACGTAATTTGTTAAAGCCATTTTGCAGTTCAGCCGATAACGTTTCTTCACTGTACTGCCTGATGTCAAGACCACTGCATCTTTTAGGACCATTCTCTGAAAATGTACCAATGGTCAAATAGCCTGAAACTGATTTTCTGGCGACTTCCATGTATTTTTCAATCTGCTCGTTTGTTGTGAGGAAATGGAACGTTGCCCGGTCGTGCCAAACATCAAAAATTCTGTCAGGCTGATACTCAGTAATGTCGCTCACGACCCAATGAACTGTTTCGGCTTTATCACCTAAACGCTGCTTCGCTTTTTCAAGAGCCTTGACAGAAATGTCTAATACAGTAATATTTTCAAACCCTTCAGCAATCAAAAAATCTACAAGCTTGCTGTCTCCACCGCCAATATCAATAATGTTTGCAGTTTTTTTTAAACCAAAAGAATGGATAAAATCCAATGATGTCTGGGGGATTTCTTGAGTCCAGCTTACTTCATTAGCTTGTTTAACCGTGTAGATGTTATCCCAATATTGACTGGTTTTTTGAGTAGTTGCTTTTATAGTATGGTGGATTAGGTCTAAAGTGTCCAAACTTCCCATTTCTTCGCCTTTTTCAAAATCTCCCTCTGTCTGAGCCATTGTGTTTGTCAAGTGGGCGAAGCAAATAATAGATTTATTTTTTGCTTTGGCAAAGGCATACAGTGCTGCCGCTTCCATTTCAACACAAACGGCGTTTAACTTTTTAGCCCCATCAATAGCGACTTTTGTTTCCCGATACGGTGCATCTGTTGTCCAGCTAATGCCTGTTTCTATTGACAAATTGGTGGTGGTGTAATAAGCTAGTAAGTTATCAGCTAAAATCGGATTAATAGTACTGGTTTCATGGGGTGGTAGATAGTGGTAACTTGTCCCTTCATCTCGAAGGGCTTCCTCTATTAAAATGAATTTGGAATTATGCTTTGTCGGGTTGATAATACCAGCCGAAGTTACACTAATAAGTAATTCACAACCAGACACAAATAATTGCTCTGCTATCAGCACGGCAAATGATGAACCTACGCCACACCCTAAAACGGCGAATTCAAAACCATTTTGCTGTACAGTATAGAGTTTAGTATGGTAACAAGCCCAGCACTCGTTTATTTTCGCCTGATTAGTCCTTAACAAATAGTCCACTAAATCGCCGTCTGGGTCAAG
>JBBQUC010000545.1:0-3056 GCA_038212815.1 Cytophagales bacterium | reverse complement strand
AGGTTAAGTTTCTAGTAGCCAATTTGCAAGTCTTCCTATCGGTTTGATTTAAGAAAAGATACCATGCCGCAATTTGCCCACCTGCCCCTGCTGCTGAAACCCGAAGGTAATGGCAAGCTCAGTAAGCGCGACGCTGACCTGGGCGGTTTCCCCATCTTCCCGCTGCAATGGACCGACCCGTTCAGCACCGTAGTGGCGCGGGGTTTCCGTGAAGACGGCTACCTGCCCGAAGCGCTCGTCAATTTCCTGTCGTTGCTGGGCTGGAACCCGGGTACTGAGCAGGAACTGTTCAGCATGGATGAACTGGTTGATGCCTTTGACCTGGAAAAAATCCATAAAGCCGGGGCCCGTTTCGACATCGACAAGGCGAACTGGTTCAACCACCAATACCTCCGGCAACGCCCCAACGCTGAGTTGGCCCCGGCGGTGCAGGCTCAGGCGCAAGCAGCCGGGCTGGACTGTTCGCCCGAAAAAGCGGAGCAGGTAGTAGCCTTGATGAAAGAGCGTGTCAACTTCGTCCATGACATTTTCCCCGAAGCCCACACCATCTTCTACGCCCCCGACACCTACGACGAAGCGATCCGTGCCGCTAAATGGAATGACGACGCCCGCATGGCCGTAACCGTTTTTTGCAATGCGTTGCAAGCCTACGATGGCCCTTTTGAAGCCGACGCGATCAAACACCTGCTTGCCGACACGATGACGCAGGCCGGTATTAAGCAGGGCAAGATTATGCAGGCCATGCGACTGGCCTTAACCGGCTCTGGCGTTGGCCCCGACCTGATGCTGACCATGCAGATTGTGGGAAAAGACGGGGTGGTGGCAAGGCTGGAAAACGCGTTGGCGAAACTGTAGCCAGGTTTACTAAGTTTAGTGCAGGATAGTTGATACACATTACCTTATGGCCAAGAAAAAACCACTTCCCAACCCCGACGAGCCAGAAAAGCCACGGGTGCATAAAGAGCTCGAAGGCTTTAACATCGAGATTAACTCGTTTGGCGAAATCGTCACCAGTTTTGAAATCGACAAGATCAACCAGTTCCTGAACCGGACTGTAGATGACAAAAAGCTGCGGCACCGCGATGACCTGAAAGCCCTCAAAGGTGAAGTCCCTGGTGCTGAACCCGCCGCCGAACTCGACGATGATGCCGAAAAGCTCTTTGACGAAACCGACGACATACTACCCGATGGGGGAAAATGAACCTCGAATACATGCTTTGCGCCCGTTTATCCAATTTTCTGGCTCTCCAATTGCCTAATCCAATAGCTTTCGTGCCTAAATCAAGCCCTGTTGTCAAACATGACTTCTCACGAAATAGACTACAAGATTATTGGCGAAGACATCCAGGTTGTTGAAATTGAACTGGACCCCAACGAAACAGTCATTGCCGAAGCCGGTGCCATGCTGTTTATGGAAGATGGCATTGTCTTTGAAACTAAAATGGGCGACGGCTCACAGGCCACCGGTGGCTTTTTGGGTAAGCTCATGCAGGCCGGGTCGCGCGTGCTCATGGGCGAGTCGCTGTTTATGACCCACTTCACCAACCGGGGCAATGGCAAGAAGAAGCTGGCGTTTGCGGCTCCGTATCCGGGCACTGTTATGCCCATTAACCTGGCCAATATCTACCAAAATGCGCTGATTGTGCAGAAAGACGCGTTTTTGTGCGCGGCAATGGGCACCCGGCTAAGCATCCATTTCAACCAGAAACTGGGCGCTGGGCTATTTGGCGGCGAAGGGTTCATCCTCGAAAAAGTACAGGGCGACGGCATGGCGTTTATTCATGCGGGCGGCGTGGTGATGAAAAAACAACTCAACAACGAAACCCTGCGCGTAGACACGGGCTGTGTGGTTGGTTTCGAGCCGCAAATCGACTTCAGCGTTGAGCGGTCGGGTGGGTTGCGGAGCATGGTATTTGGTGGCGAAGGTATTTTTCTGGCCACGCTGCGCGGCACTGGCACCGTCTGGATTCAGTCTATGCCTATCTCGAAACTTGTTCAACGACTGGCCCCTTACGGCGGCAATGCCACCAAAGAAGGCGGCTCGGTGCTAGGGCAGATTGGTAATTTGTTTGAAGGATAAGCCCATTTTTATACAACAGAAAAGGGTCACACAGCGCTGTGTGACCCTTTTCTGTTGTATAAAAATGGGCTGTTACTGCAAGGCAATTGCCTGATATTCACCGTTGATGGTTGTTACTTCCAGGCGACGGACGATGTGCTTTTTGTTTACCCAAACGTCGAGCCAATAGGTGCCAGACTCTAGTTTGTGGAGGTCGATCTGTTGCACAAACAAGGGGCTAGCATCGTGCGAATGCGTGTTGCACAACGTGGTTTTTTGGTTGTCACGTAGCTGTACGATCACGTGAGCATACGGCTTCTTATCGAGCGAGATGTCTAGTTTGGTGCCACTAATCGGCGTCAGAATTAACATAAAGGCAGGATCGCGGATTGTTTCAGAGCCAATACCGTTCACATACGTTTCGCTTAGCTGAGCGTGACTAGTTAACAGTGTGAGCAGTATGTAGGCTACTGTAAGGGCGGTACGTAGGAAGTATTTCATGGCGTAAATCGTTGTTTTCCAGGGCATACTGGCTAGCCCGGTTGTAAAGCACCACAACTTTATTTATGTTCGGAAATGCTAGTTTTGCATAGACTAATGCCTCGGAGGCATAACTGGCCTATCTATGGAACTCCGCTTACTCCGCTCGTTTCGGCAGGTGGCCCGTGACCTGAACTACTCGCGAGCCGCCGAAAAACTGTTTTTGGCCCAACCGGCACTGAGCCGCCAGATTCAGAGCCTGGAAGATGAACTGGGAGTGCGCCTATTTGACCGCGACAAGCGGACTGTGCGTCTCACCGCCGCCGGAGCCTACCTGAATGAACAACTCGACCTCTGGTTCGACACGCTGACCCACCTGACCAAACAAACCCAGCGCATTCACAATGGTCATCTCGGCGAAATCTGCATTGGTCACCCCGGCTCGGCCCTCTATTCTATCTTGCCCGATATCCTGGCCGATTTTTCCCGGTTGTATTCCAGCGTACTCATGTCATTG
>JBBQUC010000544.1:0-3061 GCA_038212815.1 Cytophagales bacterium | reverse complement strand
GGAGCCGACCTGATTATTCGGGTAGGCGATCCTATTACTATACTGGCCGATCTGGCCGATGACACTCAACCCATTGCCATTTATGCCAGCAAAGAAGTAACGCAGGAAGAAACCGATGTAGAGTCGGGCCTCAGCAAACGACTAAAACGACTCAACATCGACCTCGATCTGTTCTGGATGAGTACGCTTTACCATGTCCGCGACTTACCCTTCAGCATCTCGAAACTGCCCGTTCAGTTTACCCCTTTTCGGGAGCAACTGGAGAAAAAGGCTACCGTTCGTGCGCTCTTTCCATCCCCCCAACAACTCAGGCTATTTCCGGGCATACCCGCTGGCCCGTTGCCTGCCCTAACTGATTTTGGCGTTCATCCTCCTCAGTCTGACAATCGGGCGGCAGTCGAATTTCGGGGTGGCGAAACAGTGGGCCTACACCGGGTAAAGCAATACATCTGGGAGTATGAGTTTATTCAAACCTATAAAGACACCCGGAATGGGATGCTAGGTGAACAGTATTCCACGAAGTTTTCAGCCTGGCTCGCGCTTGGGTGCCTATCGCCACGCTATATATATACAGAGGTAAACCGGTATGAAACCGAACGGGTCAAAAACAATTCGACGTACTGGCTGATTTTTGAACTCCTCTGGCGTGACTATTTCCGGTTTGTGGCCCTCCAATGCGGCACCCGTATTTTTAAGCCCAGTGGTATCCGCCACAATATTCACAAAGTATGGCTCCACAACCGCGCCTTATTTGCACGCTGGTCCAACGGTCAGACGGGCATCCCTTTCATCGATGCCAACATGCGAGAATTAACCGCAACGGGGTTTATGTCGAACCGGGGGCGGCAAAATGTGGCTTCTTTTTTGGTCAACAATCTCGGTATCGACTGGACGTGGGGGGCAACCTGGTTCGAGCGGTGGCTGGTCGATTATGATCCGTGCAGCAACTGGGGAAACTGGAACTACCTGGCTGGCGTGGGCAACGACCCCCGTACCCATGGCGATCAGGCCCGTTCATTCAACATCCCCTGGCAAGCAGCCCGCTACGATGAACAGGGCGACTATGTAAAGCACTGGCTTCCAGAACTGGCCAATGTACCACCCGACAGGGTGCATCGGGTCTGGGACTTATCTCCGACCGAGCAGGCCGACTTTGGGGTTGCACTCGGCGATACGTACCCATTACCTATCATCAACCCAGATGTTTGGTTAAGTAAAGAAAAGGGCCGTTAATAAAAAACTTCTGGAGAATTGTATAGATTTGAGCAGTTTTGCTAATCAATCAACCTTATTCGTCATGTCTAAAGGACTTATTATTATTGTAGTGCTTGCCCTGGTATTGGGTATGTATGGCTGTAGCTCGTATAATGGCCTCGTTACAAACGATACCAATGTGCAGGAAAAATGGGCGCAGGTGCAAACCCAGTACCAACGCCGGGCCGACCTCATCCCGAACCTGGTACGCACGGTACAGGGAGCAGCTAATTTTGAGAAAAGCACGCTGACCGAGGTAATTCAGGCCCGGTCGAGAGCTACGGGGATTAACCTGACCGCCGATCAGCTTACCCCCGAAAACATCAAAAAATTCCAGGCTGCGCAGGACCAACTCAGTGGTTCGCTTTCCCGGCTGCTGGCCGTAGCCGAAAACTACCCGCAGTTGAAAGCCACCCAGAATTTTTCGGAACTCCAGGCACAGCTAGAAGGCACTGAAAACCGCATTGGTGTAGCGCGGAATGATTTTAACGGTGCCGTGCGGGCGTATAACCAGTCCGTACGCTCCTTCCCAAATAATATCTTTGCCGGTATTTTTGGGTTCGCTGTCAAAGGCTTCTTCGAGGCATCGCAAGCTTCCCAAAATGCGCCAACAGTTCAGTTTTAATTCATGCATAATGGCCAATGCACACTAGATAATGGGTGTCCCTAGAGTCTTTTAATTAGCCAGTGTGCATTGGCCATTATCTAGTGTCTAGTATTCATTTATGACCTCCCCCTTCACTCCCGACGAGCAAGCGCAGATTATCAGTGCCATTCGGCAGGCCGAGCTAGCCACGTCGGGCGAGGTTCGGGTGCATATTGAAGCTAACTGCCCCGACCCTGACCCCGTGCAGCGAGCCGTTGTGGTATTTGGGCAGTTGGGCATGCACCAAACCCGCGACCGCAATGGGGTGCTGTTTTACCTCGCGGTTACCGACCGTAAGTTTGCCATTGTGGGCGATAAAGGGATCGACGCGGTTGTACCCGTCGGCTTCTGGGATGCCACCAAAGACCTAATGCGCCAGCATTTTTCGGGCGGACGATACGTTGACGGCTTGCAGCAGGGAATTGAGCAGGCCGGTCAGCACCTGAAGGCGTTTTTCCCCCGCGCCGACGACGATATTAATGAATTGCCCGACGATATTTCGTTTAGCTAACTCCCCCCTGTGACGCACTCCCGCCTTTTTTCTGTTTCCCTATCCGCTCCTATTGCCAGGGTTGGGGCATTATGCTGGCTGGTTTTGGGCCTGCTGTTAATGGCTAGCAGTCTGTATGCCCAAACAGATAACCCAAACGAAGCCGCCTTTCCAGCCCGGCCCAATCCACCCCGGATTGTGAACGACTTTGCCGGGATTCTCTCAGCCGCCGAGCGCAGTCAGTTAGAGCAAAAACTGGTAGCCTATAGCGACTCTACCTCCTCGCAACTGGCTATTGTTATTGTTAAAACCACCGAACCCTACCCAATCGGTGATTTTGCGTATCAACTGGGCCGTCGGTGGGGTGTGGGGCAAAAAGGTAAGAACAACGGAATTGTGCTGGCCTGGGCCACCGCCGACCGGAAAGTGTTTATTGCTACCGGGGCAGGACTATCGGGGGCGATACCCGATGCCGTTGCCAAACGCATTGTCGATCAAACTATTATCCCGGCGTTTAAACAGGAACAGTATTACGAAGGGCTGGATGCCGCCACCACTGAAATTATTCAGCGGGCAAAGGGTGAGTTCAAAGCTGACCTGCAGGCGAGTAGCGACGGCGGGGGCAACGGCTGGATTTTCTGGCTAATTCTGGGCCTGATTATCGTCTTTAT
>JBBQUC010000543.1:0-3063 GCA_038212815.1 Cytophagales bacterium | reverse complement strand
AGGCAGGCGCGGCTGGTCAGCACGGTGCCCGCCCCGTTAAAATCGACCGAGCCACCCTCCATAACGATTCCGGGCGTTACATAGTCGAGGTGGCGATACTGCGCAATAGCCGTTGGAATGAGGTCATCGCGGTCGTAGGGCGGGTACTTACCCCCCCAGGCGTTGTAGCCCCAATTCACAATCATGCGCTCTTTCCGGGCGGGGTTGATTAAAAAGGCAGGGCCGTGGTCGCGGCACCAGGAGTCGTTGGTGGGGTTGGGCAGGAGGACGATATTGGTCAGGTCAGCTCCGGCCAGCAACAGCCGCATCTGGGCCTGTTGCCTAATAAGCTCGTTATGGACATTGATACAGACCTGCTCGCTGCGGGCAATGGTCTTAATAAACTCGATGTAGGCTGGAAACATCAGTTCCTGCTGCTTTCGGGTCCAGGAGGCTTCGGTATGGGGCCAACTTAGCCAGGTCGCTACGTGGGGGTGCCATTCGGCAGGAAAGAAAAAGCCCTCAAGGGCGGGAATGATGGGCATCGGGTTCGGTAGAGATTTGCCTGCAAAAGTAACCCATTGCGCCTATTTCTTGTTACCATCGTATTCGAGTAGGAATCATTATTCATATACGTATCGTTATGGAAGACGCAGAGAAACGAAAACTGATTATTGGCGCGGCACTAGTGGCTGGGGTATTGCTTATAGGTGTATTGGTGTGGCAACTGACCCGCCCAAAAACACCCGTTGTTGCGGAAAAGCCCGTCCACGTGTGGGATAAGCCCCGTGCCTTAACCCTGACCCATCAGCTAAACCAGCAGGCGTGGCTCAGTGGTATCGACACCCTGAAACTCGATACGACCGTTACTGAATCAGAGGCCACGACCAAACTTACCCACCTGTTACTAGAACTGCGCTACGGTCAGAAACCGACAGGCTGGCGATACAGCGGCTTACCCGAACAAACCGATACTGCCTGGGCCGTCAGCGTAGCTGGGCAGGGGAGACCTGACTCGGTGGTGACGGCGTTGAAAACGGCTACCGCTTTTGGGCCTTATCAGGCATTGGCAACCCACTACCAGCGGCTGCGAACAGCCGGTAAAACGGATTCGTTGCGGGTCGTTTGGCGAACCCTTAATTTCTACCGGTATCTGAATCGGTTCTCGTTTGAGAAGTTTGCCGTGATCAACATCCCCGCTGCCGAACTGAACGTATATGACCGCACGGGTAAGCGGCTGTTGCCGATGGAGGTGATTGTGGGCAAGAAAGATAAAAAGACGCCCCGCTTTTCGGCCTACATCAATGACCTGACCATGTATCCCTACTGGAATGTGCCGCCGGGCATTGGTGTGAACGAAATTCTGCCCAAAGTGCAACGGAATGTTAGCTATTTGAACAATCAAAATATGGAGGTACTCGATAGCCACGACCGCCCCGTTGATCCGAATAATGTGGACTGGGCATCGGTGGATACCGACAATTTTCCGTACCGCTTCCGGCAGGCTTCGGGCTGCGATAATTCGCTGGGGCTGCTGAAATTCAACCTGTCGGTGCCGTTCGATATTTACCTGCACGACACCAACGCCCGCGATCTGTTCTATAATACCACCGACCGCTGGCGGAGTCACGGCTGTGTGCGGGTACAAAAGCCCGTTGAACTGGCCAATTTTGTGCTGGGCGAACCCAGGTTCACGAAAGCGTTTATGAACACCTGCCTCACCGAGGCCGAACCCCAGACCATCAAATTACCGCACAAATTTCCGGTCTTCGTGGTCTATAATCTGGCCGATATAGATGCCGCCCGTCAGTTGCGGTTTTACCCCAATGTGTATGGGTTATAGGATTAACACCTGCTTATAAAGGTATCGGTTAGGAGGGCTATTGGCAACCGCTTTCTAATGCGGCAACTGGTCCTGGAAATAGCCATAGAGCCATGTACCGGCAATGGCGCTGAATAGCGTAACCCCAACCCCCAGAAAGCCGCTGCCAATCTGGGCGAACAATGGCCCTGGACAAGCCCCCGTAATGGCCCAACCCATACCGAAGAGCAGACCACCATAAATCTGCCCTTTGCTAAATGGTTTTGGGGGAATATGCACTACATCGCCCTGGAGGGTTTTGATGGTAAACCGTTTGATGAGAAAAATGGAGAGCATACCTACCAGGACTGCACTGCCAATTACGCCGTACATGTGAAATGAATCGAGCCGGAACATCTCCTGAATGCGGAACCAGGAAATGATTTCAGCCTTTACAAAGACCACGCCGAAGGCAATGCCTACCAGCATGTAGTTGAGGTTGGATAGCCCGCTTTCGGCTTTTTTGCCCCCGTTGGGAGCGTCGCAGGCTATTGCCTGGTCATTGACCGACTGTAGGTTGGTTGATAGAATTGGTTTCATAGGGTAATGCTGGTTAGTTAACCAGTTTAAGGATATACGGGAGGATCAGGTGGGTTGTGGCAAAGCCGCCAATCATAAAGCAGATGGTAGCCACCAGCGAGGGCCATTGCAGGTTGGAGAGGCCCATGATGGCGTGTCCCGATGTACACCCCCCGGCCCAGCGGGTGCCGAACCCAACCAGAAAGCCGCCGATGACGAAGAAAAATAGCCCTTTCAGCGTAAAAATAGTGGCCGTCGCAAACAAATCGGCAGGCATCAGTCCGGTAAAATCATGAATACCAAACGACCGCAAGACTGCCTCGGTAGCCGGAGCAATAACAAACGCATGGGGATTCGACAGGAAATAAGTGGCCAGAAAACCGCCAAGTAGCACCCCCGCCACAAAGAATAGGTTCCAGGCTTCCTGCTTCCAGTTGTAGTTAAAAAACGAAATATTGGCAGGCAGACAGGCCGCACAAATGTGCTGTAGCGACGACGAAATACCGAACGATTTGTTGCCGATCAACAGCAGGGTCGGTACGGTCAGGCCAATCAGTGGCCCGGCTATATACCAGGGCCAGGGTTGGTGAATAAATTCTAAAAACGACATAATGGTCTGTAAATAATCGCCTGTTAATTTCATGAGTTAACCGGTCTGGTGACAAATAGATAACCGATTAGGGTGAAGTAAAGTGAGTAGCAAT
>JBBQUC010000542.1:0-3063 GCA_038212815.1 Cytophagales bacterium | reverse complement strand
ATTTGATGATGAAAGAAAACACAATCAGAACGCACATTGTACCTAATAACAACAGCCAAAGCAGAGAGTCTATGACCTTTTGTTTAGACACCTCGATCTTGGCGACAATAGCCTGCCGGTAAAGGTCATCTAATTGAAACAACCCCTGCCGGATGCGACTCAGCGTAGCCGGATCGCTGGCTCCCTGCCGCAGCCGGTTAAACTCCCGCCGTACTGTAATGGTCACTTCGCGCTCGCCCACTTCCGTAATGTTGGCTTCCTGCTGCGTCAATGCCCGGTCAAAATCAGTCAGGGCATCGGGGTCGCTGCCAATACCAGCTACTGCCTTCTGCATGGCACTGGTGTATTCGAGCGAGATGTAATTGTCTTTCAGAATGGCCTGTGAATCGTTGGCTAATCGGTTGAGGTAATAAGCTCCCAGCCCACCCAGTGCCAGAATAATGGCAAACAGAAAGGCCAGGGCCAATGATATTTTGGCTTTGATGGTCATGGCTACGAAAGGATGATTAAATCGGTGTCCGAATCGGATAATTTATTAAGCAACTGGTTAAAGGCGTTTGTCCGCAAAATAATCTGCATGAGATTAAGGTGTGGTTTGCCAATGCACACGGTGGTAACACTGCGGTTTTCAACCTCGTCCATAATCGCGTTGACAATGTTACTGCTCTTTACCTGAATCACTTCGGCACCGAGTTCGGTGGCTAATTTAAGGTTATTAATCAAATGACGCTGTACATCAAGCTTAATCCGGTCGGAGCTTTCGTCGGGAGTTTGTATGTATAGCACAAACCACCGCGACTGGTAGTAACTAGCCAGCCGGGCGGTTTTACGGATAATACGCCGGGCAATCTCGTGATTAGTGCTGATAGCCACCAAAAAACGTTCGGCTTTGGGCTGCACACGCAGTGGCACTGATTTCTCAATTTTTCGCTCCACTGCCGAGGCTACCTCACGCAGGGCCAGTTCGCGCAATTGCAGGATCTTTTCGGTTTGAAAAAAATTGGCTAAGGCCGTCTGCACTTTGGCGGGGTCATAAATTTTGCCGTCTTTGAGCCGGGCAATCAGCTCGTCGGCGGTGAGGTCTATGTTCACCACCTCGTCGGCCATTTGCAGAATCCGGTCGGGTACACGCTCGGTTACGTCGATGCCGGTAATGGTGCGTACTTCTTCGTACAGGCTTTCGATATGCTGAATATTGACCGCGCTGATGACATTGATGCCCGCGTCGAGAATTTCCAGCACGTCCTGCCAGCGTTTTTCATTCTTGGAGCCGGGAATGTTGCTATGCGCCAGTTCATCAACAATGGCCAGTTCGGGGTGGGTGTTGATGACCGTCTGTACGTCCATTTCGTCGAGTTCGCGGCCTTTGTAAAACAGTTTACGGCGCGGAATGGCCGGTAACCCGTCGAGCAATGCGTAGGTTTCAGCCCGGTTATGGGTTTCAATGAACCCAATTTTCACGTCAATGCCGCTCCGCAGCAGGGCATGGGCTTCCTGCAACATTCGGTACGATTTGCCCACCCCAGCACTCATGCCGATGTATATCTTGAACTTCCCCCGTCGAGATTCCCGGATGAGGTTCAGAAAACGGTCGGCATTCTGGTCGTTGGTGGTCATGCGGTTTTTTCTCTCTGCATCTCTGGGTTAAAGCTTTTTCAACTCATCTAACGCGATATTCAGTTTCAGTAGATTAACCTTTGCGGGGCCAAACAGGCCGAGTAATGGCCCTTCGGTGTGCTCAGCTACTAATTGATTCAGTCGCTCAACCGGCATACCCCGTACTGTAGCAATACGGGCTACCTGAATTTTAGCGGCTGCGGGCGACAGGTCGGGGTCTAAACCCGAACCCGATGCCGTAACTAATTCCGATGGAATGTCGGCTTTGGTTATGCCTGGGTTATGCACCAGAAACGTGTCAATGCGCGCCTGTACCGTTTTAAGGTAATCGGGGTTGGTTGGCCCCTTGTTGGAACCCGCCGACCCGGCCGCATTGTAGTCCACTGCCGACGGGCGGGAGTTAAAATAGCGGTCTTCAGTAAACTTCTGGCCAACCAGCGCGTACCCAACAACCTTGCCGTTGGCCAACACGGTAACGCCATTGCCCCCACCGGGTGCCAGTTTGGCAATGCCTGCTACAAGGAGCGGGTAAATGACGGAGACGAGAACCAGCAGGACTACTGTAAGCCGCAGGGCTGGAAAGATATGATTTTTCATGTTTTATGTCGGTTTTAAACAAATAGCCCTACCACTAAATCCAGCAGTTTAATACCAATGAAGGGGGCAACCAAGCCACCGAAGCCGTAAATAAACAGGTTCCGTCGCAGCAGAGCCGAAGCACCAATGGGCTTGTACGCCACCCCGCGCAACGCCAGTGGAATCAGCATCGGGATAATAAGCGCGTTAAAAATTACCGCCGACAGAATCGCTGATTCGGGGCTGTGCAACCCCATTAGGTTAATCCGTTGCAGGGCCGGAATAGACGCAACGAACAAAGCCGGAACGATGGCGAAGTACTTCGCTACGTCGTTGGCAATCGAGAAAGTGGTCAGTGTACCGCGCGTAATGAGCAATTGCTTTCCAATCTCAACCACCTCAATCAGTTTGGTCGGGTCGTTATCGAGGTCCACCATGTTGCCTGCTTCTTTGGCGGCCTGCGTACCGGAGTTCATCGCTACACCCACATCGGCCTGCGCCAGGGCGGGGGCATCGTTGGTGCCATCGCCCATCATGGCCACCAGTTTGCCTCCCTGTTGCTCGTGCCGGATGTAGTTCATCTTGTCTTCCGGGGTGGCCTGGGCAATGTAATCGTCAACCCCGGCTTTTTCAGCAATAAACTTAGCTGTCAGGGGGTTGTCTCCTGTAACCATTACGGTTTTAACCCCCATTTTCCGCAGACGCTCAAACCGTTCAGCAATGCCGGGTTTGATAATATCCTGCAATTCGACAACACCTTTTACGGCTTCATTTTCGATCACCACCAGCGGGGTTCCGCCTTTAGAGGCAATTTCGCTGGCCTTGGCCTCTATTTCAGCCGGAAATATATTCCCGGCGCGTTCCACAATT
>JBBQUC010000541.1:0-3063 GCA_038212815.1 Cytophagales bacterium | reverse complement strand
GCGATAAAGAAGCATCGGATGGGTTTGGGTTGAAAAACACCAGCCAACGGCTCGATTTGTTGTTTGGTGCCGATGCCCATTTTGCTATTTTCCAGGAAACCGACACCATCGTTTGCGCTGAAGTCACCATCCCCGCGCAGTCGGAAGGCGTATTTAAACGGGAGAAAATGAGTGTGAAATGAGTGAGTTAATCAGTTGGTGAGTCGGTTAGTCAATAAGTAACTGATTAACTCACTCACTAACTGACCAACTGGCCAACTGATTAACTGACTAACTGCATATCATGAAAACCTTAATCATTGACGACGAGCGGCTGGCCCGCAATGAACTCCGGCGGTTGCTGGATAACTTCCCGAAAATTGAGATTGTGGGCGAGGCTGCCAATGCTGAAGAAGCCCTGATGATGATTGACGAGTTGCAACCCGAACTGTTGTTTCTGGATATTCAGATGCCAGGCAAAAACGGGTTTGAACTCCTACAGTCCATCGAAGGCCGCACCCCGGAGGTGATTTTTACCACTGCCTTCGATGAGTACGCCATTAAAGCCTTTGAGTTCAATGCCCTCGATTACCTACTCAAACCGGTTGAATTGCACCGGCTGAGCGAGGCCATTCACCGCGTTGAAGAAGAACGGCAACCCCTGCCCGATGCCCAACCCCGCGAAGGCCACCGCACCCTCGGCGAGAACGATCAGGTATTTGTAAAAGATGGTGAGAAATGCTGGTTTGTGCGGCTTGGTAAAGTGCGGCTGTTCGAGTCGATGGGGAATTACGTGCGCCTGTATTTCGATGACCAGAAGCCACTGGTACTGAAATCATTAAACGCGCTAGAAGATCGCCTGACCCCCGAAACATTTTTTCGGGCTAATCGCAAACACATCATCAACCTGACCTGGATCGAGAAAATTGAACCCTGGTTCAGTGGCGGCCTGCTCGTTACCCTGCGCGGGGGCGATAAAATTGAGATCAGTCGCCGACAGGCCATTCGGTTCAAGGATTTGATGTCCCTATAGTCCGATCAGCAAGTTGCCCGTATCTTTGTCTCCACAGACCCACCTTCTGTCGGGTGCGTACCAAGTTTATGATAATCGACTTCGCTAAATACCAGGGTACGGGCAATGACTTTATCCTGATCGACGACCGGGCCGAAACGTTTCCGCTCCAGAATCAGGCTCTGATTGCTCAACTGTGCCACCGCCGGTTCGGTATTGGGGCCGATGGCCTGATTCTGCTCCGTTCCGATCCTAGTTATGACTTTCGCATGGTGTATATCAATGCCGATGGAGCCGAAGGGAGTATGTGCGGCAATGGAGGGCGGTGTATTGTCCAGTTTGCGCATGATTTGGGTCTGTTCGAGCAGGAAACGCGCTTCATGGCCGTCGATGGTGAACATACAGCTACCATTGATTGGGATACTGTTTCGTTAAAAATGATGGATGTGGATACCACTGGGCAACGGGCTGAGTTTACCTTTCTGAATACCGGCTCGCCCCATGTAGTACAGTTTGTAGAGGCCCTCGATACCCTGGATGTGGTGACTACGGGCAGACCGATGCGCTATAGCGAAGCCCTGCAGCCGGGGGGAGCCAACATCAATTTTGTAGAGCCGTTGGTTGATAACGCGCTGTTTGTCAGAACCTACGAGCGGGGAGTCGAAGATGAAACTTATTCGTGCGGTACGGGTGTAACGGCAGCCGCACTGGTAGCACACGGGCAATTGGGTCTGACAACTCCCATAGCCATACAAACCCTCGGCGGTAACCTGAGCGTATCGTTTACCCCCATGCCCAACGGTGGTTTTGAGCAGGTGTACTTGCAAGGCCCGGCTATTCGGGTGTTTACCGGCTCGGTAACTGTTTAATCCTCGGCATCAATAATGCCTCCCCGGAGGTGGTAGATTGTTTTGTGCCGGAGGGCGGGCTGGCGCAGAAAATCTTTAGCCGCCACCCGGCTCCTGACTCCATTCTGGCAAATAACCAGTAGCGTATCGAAGGAGACTAGTTCATCAATGCGGGCGCGGATGTCGGGGAGGGGTATATTCAACCCGCCCAGGTTAAACTCGTCAAATTCCCACTCATCGCGCACATCGACCACTGCCGCGCCCGGTTGTTGGCGCAGTGTTTCCATATCCGTCAGTGAAATATCAGTGTACATAGTATACCCCTGTAGGGTTTGGGCTTTTAGCACGCTGCCTAGTATGCACTGGCGCGTAGTTTTTTAACAAATGCAAGGGTTATTACTCCGGCATCAAATTGCTCAATAGAGCTAACAGGGGTTTGCAAGATTGATACCATTGCCATCTTACGCTTGCTTCTACGCCTGGCGATGCTTTATTTGTAAAAAATCATCAATAGCTTTGTTGACAGCCGTTGGCTGCTCCACTGAAGAACTATGCCCTGCCTGCGGGATAATGACCAGCCGCGACCCGGCAATATGCTGCTGAATGGTTCGGGCTTTGTCAGGCACAGTCGCTACATCTTCATCGCCTACCACAATAAGCGTGGGCAACGTAATAGCAGCGAGTTCATCGAGTACCCCCAGTCGGGTAATAACGCCCTCGGTGGCTTTGGCAATGGCAGTTGGGTTATTTGCTTTTAGTTCAGTCTCCCAGTAGGTGCGCTCAGCCCGGCGGGTGGGATCGTGCAGAAAGGTCTGACTAAACATGATCTTCATTGTTGGCTTCACCACCGCCCAAATGCCTATCCAGCGCAGCACCTTCGTTAGCAGTCGATACCGGCCATGATTTTCGGTGGGTTCGGGGTCGGCAGCCGTTTCCATCAGGATCAGCGACCGCAACAGGTCAGGTCGGCGGGCGGCCAGGCGCATACCTATAAACCCACCCATCGATAACCCGGCAAAGTGACACGGCCCCAGTTTAAGACCCTCGATCAGTGCCACACCATCGGTATACACTGTTTCCATATCATAGCCATCGGCAGGCGCACTGCTTTGGCCCTGTCCCCGGTGGTCGTAGGTAACCACCCGGTAGTATTTTTTGAAATGAGCCACCTGATGGGCAAACATTCGCCCACTCCAGAGCAGCCCGTGCGAGAAAACCAGCGTT
>JBBQUC010000540.1:0-3069 GCA_038212815.1 Cytophagales bacterium | reverse complement strand
AGGCTTTCAGCAGCGGGGTTACCTCCGTATGGCCAGTCATCAATGAAAACAGGCTGCCGTGCTGCGTGAGTAACTGAGCCAGTTGGGCCAATCGTAGTGTCGGGAAATTAGCCGGGCGCATTCTGGCCCATTTCCAGACATGGGCGGGCAACTGCTGGCTGGTTAATCCGTATTTAGTGGCCAGAAACCGGTATTCGCGCCGGAGTCTATCCACATATTCATCGGGTGGGCCGGGGGCTTCGAGCAGGCCCGCTACACCAAACAGCATGGCCTCTAGCTGAAGCGGCACATCGCGGTGTTTCAGCAACGCTTTCAGCGGCAGGGCGCGGCTGAGTTGCTCCATCGGCCCGGCATTGACCTGAAACCCCATGTTGGTGGCCAGCAGCCGGTAGGTTGTCTCCTCCCAATCCTGCCCTTTATTGAACGGACTCGATGCCTGATAGATGGCCTGCACCGCTTCGGCTTTCCGCTGTAACCGCTGTAGCAGAGCCTTGTCGAGCATGGAGGTCAGTTTCAACGGCTGCACCTGTCGCAGTTGGCCCGCGCACGGAATGGTATCGGGCGCATCGGTGAGGGCGTGGTAGCGGCTGAGCAGGTTGTTGGCAGTGCGTGATTTCAGGTCAAGGATAGGCAGCGGGGAGCCATTGGTGCGCTGTACGGTTTTACCCGAACTAGGGGTGTCATCTTCCCAAACAACGTGTAAAATGACGTTATCGTAGGCCTGGTCGTGCTGATGGCCGTGAGCCAGCCACTCCGAGGTTCGAGTGTGCATTTCTACCGTACCTACCCATTCAACCTCGTTGATAAACAGACGGGCATTCAGAAAATCAGGCCCGGCATGGGCATTCCGAAACCCCGGATGCACCACCCGAACGACCTCTCCCGCTGTTGTGGTCAGGGCCGTGCTGTCGTAATAGCGAAACTGCCAGAGAAAATACAGAAAAGCTTCGGGCATTGGGCTGGACTATTTGGTAAAATCAACTGACACGCTAAACGTCATCCAGGCTTCAGCCCAGTCACGAAACTGGTTAGTCTCCTTCGCTTTAGCGAGCTTAGCAAATGTGACTGGGTTTTCGAGTTGAAGTAACTGAATGGGGGCAATTAACTGGGGATTAGGATCCCCCTGGCTTTTACCGTAGTTCAGGGCTATGTTGAACAGTATCCGGTTGGGCCGAATACCTGGTTGGGGCAAGTTGGGTGAAACCTTAATCTGGTCATTGACTACCTGCGTCTCTCCCGCCGAAATAGGATTTGTAATGTTGGCTTTACTTAAGGTGTACGCAGCGGTTGCAGTTGATGGGGTATTGATTCGACGAAAATCGATTGAGACGTTATACATTAACGACCCTCCATTCATCACCTCCTGTTTACTAATGGCTTTGCTACCGGGCAGTTTTATGGCTGTCCCTGGTTTGGTAACTTTTCCCAACACCTCGTTATTTTTACCCATAAACCAAACCGTCAGTATCTCGAACTCGCAGGGCGGTTTCCGGGGTTGGCCGATAATTGTCGTACACGCGTTGCCCTGTGGTGCCGCTGTTGGCGTAGTCGATGGCGATACTCCATCTGTCAGGATAGTGATCAGAAACAGGAGAAGAATAGTTTTCATCTAAAAAACAAGAAGTTAAAGGGGGCTACTTTAGATTTCCTTCACAAACTCCGCCATCTCCTGCTGCATCTCCCTGGCTTCTGTAGCCGCTTTCTGGGCAAAATCTGGGCCATTAGAAGCATACAGAATGGAACGGGAAGCATTGACCAGCAAGCCACCACTGGCATTCAGGCCAACCCGCGACACCTCGGCCAGCGAACCGCCCTGCGCCCCTACGCCTGGCACCAGCAGGAAATGGTCGGGAAACTGTTCCCGAATCCGGGCCACCTGCCCCGCCTGAGTAGCGCCTACCACAAACATGAGCCGCTCGTGGCTATTTGTTCCCGCCCACTGAGTGGCCTGCTCCATTACCAGTTCGTAGAGTTCGCGGTCATCGACCAGTTGCCGCTGGAAATCGGCACTGCCGGGGTTGGAGGTCAGGGCCAGCAGAATGACCCACTTGCCCGGATACTCCAGAAATGGAGTCACCGAGTCATGACCCATGTAGGGGGCCACCGTTACCGAGTCGAAGTCCAGTCCAGCCGCCGTGGGGTCGAAAAAGGTGCGGGCATACAGGCCCGATGTGTTGCCAATATCCCCGCGCTTGGCATCGGCAATGGTAAAGCAGTCGGCGGGAATGTATTCCAGGGTGCGTTGCAGGCTCTCCCAGCCGCGTGGTCCCTGGGCTTCGTAAAACGCAATGTTGGGTTTGAAGGCCACTGCAAATTCGGCAGTAGCGTCGATAATCTGCCGGTTAAACGCAAAAACGGGGTCGGGATCAGCCCGCAGGTGGGCGGGAATTTTGCGGCTGTCAGTGTCTAAACCTACGCAGAGGTACGACTGTTTCTGGCGAATTTGCCGGGTTAATTCTTGGTAATTCATGCGAAAAAGGTTACGACCAAACATACGAACCTACCGCCCGCTTTCCTAACTTTGCAGCAGATTAAATAAATAGTGCCGTAAACTGAACCGTATGCAAGTCCGCTTTACCCCTATTGACGGGTTACTTGAATTGATTCCACGCATTTTTGAAGACGAGCGCGGGTATTTTGTCGAAACCTACAACAAACCCGTATTTGCCAACCTCGGCCTCGGCATGGACTTCGTGCAGGACAATCAGTCGTTTTCGGTGAAGGGCGTGTTACGGGGGTTGCATTTCCAGAATAATCCTTTTGCGCAGGGGAAACTGGTGCGGGTCATTACGGGGCAGGTGCTGGATGTAGCCGTTGACCTGCGCGATGACTCGCCCACCTTGGCTCAGTACGAAACATTTTTGCTGGATGCCAAACTGGGGAATATGTCCTATATTCCTGAAGGATTTGCCCACGGGTTCGTCACCCTGGAAGATGCCATTTTCAGCTACAAATGTACCAACGTGTATAACAAAGCGTCGGAGTCGGGCTTGTGCTGGAACGACCCTGACATCAACATCAACTGGGGAGTAACCAATCCACTCGTTTCTGAAAAAGACCAGGTGTTAC
>JBBQUC010000539.1:0-3075 GCA_038212815.1 Cytophagales bacterium | reverse complement strand
AGGTACGACTTTTTCTGATCGGGTCAAGTCGGGGGCAAAAAAAATTAATTAGTTCGTGAAGCCCTCTTTGTGTCGTGGGGCCTGTGAGCCAAAACTCCAACCCCCTTTTCCCTCGTTTGGGACTGCAAAGATACCACTTTTAGATGCCCTTTGTCAAGCATTCGCAAAAGAAAATAGCTACCAACGTGTGTTATAATTTGATAGCCGTTCTCCATCAGCGAATTAGGACAAAAATAAGTTCTATACTTTTTTCAAAAGATGATTTTTCTTTCCCTTCGATACGAGCAGATAGCGATTCTGAAGCCATTCTACGGCTGCTGACGCGGTTGGGTCGGTTACCTTTGTTTTGTTTAGGCTTACTGCATTTTGCGAAATAGCTCGCCGGGCTTCGCCTTTTGAGGCATATATCTCACCCCGACTCCCAACCGATAAAAGGTCAGTAACATCTTTACAGCCTATCAGCGTCTCTTTGTCAATCTCGGTTTGGGGTACGCCCTCAAAAATTATGGCAAACTCATCGGCCCGAATCGCTCGTAGCGTATCGAGGGTAGCTTTCCCATAAAGAACCTCAGAGGCTTTTACCGCCAGGTTGTACCCAGCCTGCCCATGCACTCGAATGGTTACATCCTGCGCAAGAGCTTTTTGTAAAATACGCAGATGCGGTGCCTCAGCGTGCTGTTGCTCTAAAACTTCTATATCGGTTCGGGTTAGCAGCGTAAACACTCGAATCAGCCGCCCGCAATCGTCATCGGCAACATTTATCCAGAACTGATAGAACTGATAAGGAGAAGTTAGGGTTGGGTCTAGCCAAACGTTGCCCGTTTCACTTTTGCCGAATTTAGTACCATCTGCTTTTGTCACTAAAGGCGTAGTCAGAGCGAAAGCTTTATGCTCAGCCTGGCTTCCTTCACTATCGGCGGTTATATTCCCTTCTTTTCGTCGGATGAGTTCGGTGCCGGTGGTAATGTTGCCCCATTGATCGGAGCCACCCATCTGTAACCTGACGTTTTTATGCTTATACAGCCAGTAAAAATCGTAGCCCTGTAACAACTGGTAAGAGAACTCGGTAAATGAAATACCCGTTTCAAGACGTTTTTTCACCGAGTCTTTTGCCATCATATAATTGACTGTAAGATGCTTACCAGCCTCACGAAGGAAACCCAGAAACGAAAACTCCTTAAACCAGTCGTAATTATTCACCATTTCGGCAGAGTTAGGCCCGCTCTCAAAATCTAAAAACCGAGCCAACTGCTGCCGAATCCCCTCCTGATTGGCTTTCAGTGTCTCCTCCGATAAAAATTCGCGTTCGGCAGCTTTGCCCGATGGGTCGCCAATCATGCCCGTTGCCCCGCCTACCAGCGCAAAAGGCTTGTGGCCTGCCCGCTGAAAGTGTACCAGCAACATGATGGTAGCCAAATTACCAATATGTAACGAAGCCGCCGTTGGGTCGAACCCAATATATCCGGCGGTCATTTCTTTAGCTAGCTGTTGGTCTGTGCCGGGAGTCATGTCGTTCAACATACCCCGCCAGCGGAGTTCTTGGGTAAAATTCATTGGTAAACAGGTAGGAAGGCCGGAGAATACCCCCGTCTTTCTGCAAAAATACGGTTTTATGGCAAGAGTAATGACGAATCGCCATAACTCAGGAACCGATAGTTATTTGCCAGTGCGGTTGCATAAACCTTTCGCCAATCATCACCAATCAGGGCAGCAACGAGTAAAATGAGGGTTGATCCAGGCTGATGGAAGTTAGTAATCAAGCCCTTACAGAGTTTAAAAGTATAACCCGTGGCTTCTTCGCCTGGCGTGGATTCGCTGGGCGAATCCACCGCAACGGCGGACCGGCCGGGCATAATATAAATTCCGGTATGAGCTACCAGCGACTCCTGGCCGGTTTGCAGCATATAGTCTAATACAGCCGTTATAGCCTCACGGGGAGAAGGCTGTGATTGGGTTGACAGGCTATACGCGTAGTCCTGGTTGAGCAAAAAGGGCCTGGGTTGGTTAAGCAGGCATTTTACCCCCATCCAATATAAACTCTCTAATGCTCGCATGGCCGTAGTGCCCACTGCAATAATATGTTCCAGGTTACTTAACAGGTTTCGTAGGTTGGCCTGCGTATAAACCACTTCTTCGGTATGCATTTGATGCTGGCGCACTTGCTCGGTTTTAATCGGCTGGAATGTACCCGCGCCAACGTGCAGCGTGAGGTAATCCATCCCTATACCTCGTTCTTGAAGATCGCTTAGTACAGCAGGCGTAAAATGTAACCCCGCAGTAGGCGCAGCCACCGCGCCTTCAGTTATGGAATAAACGGTCTGGTATGTCTCGCGGTCAGCAGCAAGTGTGGGTCGTTTCAGGTAGGGCGGTAACGGAATCTGGCCCGCCTGCTGAATTATGTCAGCAAAGGTGTTCTGAACTGGTGTCCATCTAAATTGAACAAGGCTCTGTGCGACATCATGCCACTGTGCCGTTAGCGTGATACCCGCCAGAGTCGTTTCCATCGTTTCGCCAATACGCCAGCGTTTGCGGTTTCCTACCATACACTGCCAGACCGCCTGCTCCGTGGCCTGCATGGCTTCAGTCATAGGCAGCGGAACTGTTGATGCAGGATCGTCGGCAATGGGGTTCAGCAAAAACAGTTCAATAGTAACCCCGGTCGATTTTGTAAAGTACAGCCGGGCAGGAATTACTTTGGTGTTGTTAAACACCAGAAAACTGCGGTCGGGCAAGAGACTGGGCAAATCAGTAAACTGCTGGTGTGTGATTTTGCCCTGTCGATAAACCAGCAGTTTCGATTGGTCGCGCTGGGGTAGTGGAAAGCGGGCAAGGCACTCGTCGGGGAGGTCGTACTGAAACTGACTTAGGCGTAACTCACTCTTCATCGGCATCGGGTTTCATCAGTAACCGAATAGGTAACGATACCAGCACAATGGCAATAATGGCTGTGCTAAGGGGTAACAACCAGGCAAAATCCTGGTTGTCGGTCGTAACGCGTGCCGAACGATTGAGGAAAGATAAAACCATCAGACCCAGGGCTAGTACCGTATTAGCGGCTGCTGCCAAGCCCTTGAA
>JBBQUC010000538.1:0-3080 GCA_038212815.1 Cytophagales bacterium | reverse complement strand
TGAAAATGTAGGCAATCTCCTTGATTTTGTCGGCAGTTTGCAACACCCGCTCTACTTTGGCCGGAATGCTCTCTAACTCCACCAGCAACTGCCGGAACAGGCTGTCCGAAATGGTGCCTTTTCGCTGAGCGGCTGCCAGGGCTATGAGCGTGAGTACTGTTACCTGCGCCGTAAAGGCTTTGGTACTGGCAACACCAATCTCCGGCCCGGCATGGGTATAGGCACCGGCGTGGGTAGCCCGCGCAATAGACGACCCCACCACGTTACATACCCCAAAAATAATGGCACCTTTCGACTTCGCCAGTTCAATGGCGGCCAGTGTATCGGCTGTTTCGCCCGATTGCGAGATGGCAATCACGATGTCGCCTTCAGTGATGATGGGGTTGCGGTAGCGGAACTCCGAGGCATATTCTACCTCGACGGGGATACGGGCTAGTTCCTCAAAAATATACTCGGCCACCAGCCCGGCATGCCAGGAGGTGCCGCAGCCAATGATGACAATGCGTTTAGAGGCCGCCAGTTTATCCAGATAGTCGCGCAGGCCACCCAGTTGCAGATGCCCGTCATCGGCCCGTACCCGCCCCCGCATCGAGTCAGCGATGGAGCGGGGTTGCTCAAAAATTTCTTTGAGCATAAAGTGGTCGAATCCACCCTTCTCAATGGCTGCCAGTTCCAGCTCTACCGTTTGTACGTAGGGCGTAGTTAGGGTATTGTCGAGGGTAATAACCCGGAGTTGGCCCTGCTTGACAACGGCAATTTCGTAATCGTTCAGGTAAATTACGTCTTTGGTATATTCGACAATGGGGGTAGCATCGGAAGCAAAGAAGAACTCATTTTCGCCAACTCCAATCACTAGGGGGCTGCCTTTACGGGCGGCAATGAGTTGAGTAGGATCATCTTCCGACATTACCACAATGGCATACGCCCCCACTACCTCCTGTAAGGCCAGGCGTACGGCCTCTTCCAGGGTGCAGCCACTATTTTCCTGAATATCTTCGATGAACTGGAGCAGCACCTCCGAATCAGTTTCGGAACGAAACTCACGCCCTTTTTTCAGCAGGGTCTGCTTAATGGTGGCGTAATTTTCAATGATGCCGTTGTGAATGATGGCCAGTTTGCGGTGAAACGAATAGTGCGGGTGGGCATTGGCATCGTTTGGTTCGCCGTGGGTGGCCCAGCGGGTATGGCCCATGCCAATGGTAGCGTGGAGAGGTTTGCCCGCCAAAACGCCTTCCAGCGCAGCTACTTTACCCTTTTTCTTATAGATTTCTAATCCATTGCCATTCAGCAGGGCAATACCTGCACTGTCGTAGCCCCGGTACTCGAGCCGTTTCAGCCCTTTCAACACTAATGGGCAGGCTTCCCGATGGCCTACATACGCAACAATTCCACACATAAGCAGTGGTCGTTTATGGTTGTTTTTTTAGAGAGACAAGTTTTCTGGCTAAACCGTAAGGCCATACCTCATAATTTATTCGGTAAAACTCAAAAAGCCGAATCACATCGGCTTTTCAGGGTAAACCTACTTCATTCGCTAATGATTTAGTTCATTAACTTAGTAAGCGGTTCATCAGGACGAATACGTATAGAATACCTGCAATTTAGCGGAGGCTTTGCCATCCAAAATCATCCGCCAAACCCGATTATTCAACAGAAACTGGGTTTGATCGGCCCCGTTCGAGAAAAGTGCTGGATTGCCTGGTGCCAGCAGTATCAAGCCCGTATTAGGCGATAACCCCGACAGAATGGATTGCAGATACCCACCCATGCTGAATGAGTAGGTGTAGGTTCGTGTGCTGATACTGACTACCTGTGGATTAGAAAATGACCCCGCTGTTCGGTCGAGCAGGTACGTAGGCAGTAGTTGCGGATACCCGGCAATGGTAGTTCGGCGCAGGTGATTTTGCTCGTCCACTTCGCCCAGGGTTAAATAAATGGGTGCGTAAAATTGCAGATTGTCGGGTTGTTTGATGGTGATGACCAGGTCGGCGCGGTTGATAGCTACCCGGTTATTGGCCGCCAGGTTTTTTAGCGTCGGGAAATCCAGTTTGGTGGTTACGCCCGTTGCTGGTTGCGCAAAAGTCTGATCGGCGGTGGCGGTGCTGGGCAGCGGCTTTTGCGGCACGAGTTGCGCGAAGGGTGTACCCATGCGGTTAGCTGCAATCTTGTTAAACCGCCCCCCCGAAAAGTAGAATCCCTGGCCTCGCGCCGTGCTATCGGTGGTGGTATGGTAATACACCGCGATAAGCGAGGTGCCAGCCACAAAACCGAGCAAAGCGGCTTTGTCAGATGAGGTAGTAGCAATGGCGACACCCGGAAACTTCGCTCGTAACAGACCATTGTCTTTAGCGGCATCGGTGTTCGCTAAGGACAGGAGCTTTCTGCCGTACCCGTCATCGACCTTGAAAAACAGCCGTGTACTCGTACCCGGAAGGGGTAAAAACTGCTGTTTGACAATAGGTTGAGTGGCATACCGGGGGGCAGGGCTTATAATGTCGTAGTGGGCCGTAGTGTTGATACTGTCGATGAGCGGATACGCTACAATCTCCTGCAACTGAGCCGTATCGCCGTAAATATACTCGTAGTTCAACACTAGCCGGGTAGAGTCGTAGATGAGATTGGCAGCGGGTACATCGACCTTATTGGCATCCTGAATGACAAACTGCTGCGTCAGAAACAATTGGGCGTAGGCTGACGACGATACCTTTCCGAAAACAGGATCGGTGTAGCGGCCAATCAGGAGCGCACTTTGCCGGTTGCTCCGCACCGAGTCGAGCAGCAACGTTGAGCGGTTGATCGTCAGCGTATCGGTATAATAAACGCCCACCGGGGTGGTGGGCGCGAGGCCAATTTCTTTCGGTTCTTCGCAGGCAATGAGGGTGATTAGCGCACCTAACAGCAAGATGCTGCTAACTAACCAGTTGCGTGTAGAGGTTGTAGTAGCGGTCAGCAAAATTTTCGTCTTCGTCGGGTTGGCCGAGTTTTTCGTCTGCAATTTCATTCAGAATGGTAGTCAAGCTTTCATTTTCTTCATCATCGGCCCGTACCACGGCATCGGCGTACTCACAGCCAATACGGAT
>JBBQUC010000537.1:0-3095 GCA_038212815.1 Cytophagales bacterium | reverse complement strand
GCACCACATCGCGCACTTTGCTATAGTCTTTTTGGTGGCTAAGTCGTCTACCCCGGTATGATGAGTGTCTCGTCGTAGATAATGGTGAGCACGCGGGAAACGGCTTTTAACCAGCCATTGACGGAGCCACCAGCACTGCGGTCGATATACGGAGACAAGCCTGTCAAAATAGTGGCTATATTGCTCTACTGAATTACGCTGTATGAACCCATCCCATCTGTTTCAGCACCTGCTGGTCGGTTGCCTGTTCTGTCAACTGGCCACGGCACAAGTGCCAACTCCCAAAACACCCCTGCGCCGAGCTGATAGTTTCTTTGGGCTACACTTTGATTTTCATGCCAGTATGGGCGATACGGCCATTGGCCAAACCCTCACCGATGGCATGATCGACAGCCTGTTGACGCTGGTGAAACCCGATTTTATTCAGGTGGATAGCAAGGGCCATGCGGGCGTAACCAGCTACCCAACTCAAGTGGGGTATGCACCCAAACGCTTTGCCAAAAATACGCTGAAACTCTTCCGCGAGGTGACCCGGCGGCACGGTGTGGCCCTGTACGTGCATCATTCGGGCGTTTGGGACAATGAGGCCGTGGCGCATCACCCTAACTGGGCCAGAATCAACCCCGATGGTAAGCCCGATACCCAGAAAACCTCCCTCTGGGGTCAGTATGCCGATAGCCTGCTGATTCCGCAACTAAAAGAGATCAGTGATTATGGCGTAGATGGGGCCTGGGTCGATGGCGACTGCTGGGCCGTTGACCCCGACTACAGCCCGGCGGCTATGGCTCAGTTTCGGCAGGAGACAGGCGTGCAGGTAGTCCCAAAAAAATGGGGCGACCCGGCTTCTCTGGCCTGGCTGGCTGTGCAACGGCAAGCCTTCAGGCAGTACGTGACCCACTACACGGAGGCTTTACACCAGTATAACCCCCGGTTTCAGGTGGCCAGCAACTGGGCATTCTCCTCCTTCATGCCGGAGCCGGTCAGCATCCCGGTCGATTTCATATCGGGCGATACCGACCCGCTGGACGGGGCCAATCGGTCGGCATTTCAGGCGCGGTGCATTGCTCCGCAGGGCAGTGGTACTCCGCGTAAACCCTGGGATTTGATGTCGTGGAGCTTTGGGTATAGTTTCGAGGGGAACGAAGGCGTTGGCGCACCCAAACCGGCTAGTCAGCTCTGTCAGGAGGCTGCCCAGGTGATCTCGATGGGGGGCGGGTTTCAGGCCTACTGGACCCAGAACCGCGATGCCAGCCTGACCCCCTGGGCCTTTGGCACTATGGCCGAACTGGCCCGCTTTTGCCGCGCCCGCCAGCCGTATTGCCAGCACGCTACGCCCATTCCGCAGGTAGCTTTGCTCTACTCGTCGGTGGCGCAATATGCCCGCGCCAAAACGGTGTATCAGTTCAACGCGGGGCAGTCGGCTAATTTACTGGGAACTCTGAATGCCTTGTTATATAGTCAGTTGCCCACCGAAATTTTGCAGGAGCATCATCTGCGCGGTACTATGTCCCGGTATCCGCTCATTGTCATTCCCGAATGGGATACCCTCGCCCCGGCCTTCCGGGATGAACTGGTGCAGTATGTACGCGGAGGAGGCAAGCTACTGGTAATGGGCACTGAGACCGTGAAATTGTTCCGGGATGAACTCGGCGTAACGCTGGCCGATAAAACCGTGCCTGCTACCTATTTTGGTTCCGAAACGTCGCTGACCGGCACGCGCTCGGCCTACCGTCCCATGCAGCTCAAACCCGGCACCAAAGCCGTTGGGGGGGTGTATGCCCAGCGCGACCTGCGGTTTAAAACAGGGCCGGTGGCCACCATTGCCCAACTCGGCAAAGGGCAGATTGCGGGTGTGTATATCAACGTGGGTGAGCAGCATGGCAAGCGCGAAACACCCACGAGTCGCGACCTGATTGGTACGCTGGCAACGGCCCTGTTTCAGCCGATGGTGCGGGTAGCAGGGTCGCATTTAGTCAATGTGGCCCTGAACCAGAAAGGAGGCCAAACTCTGGTGAACCTGATTAACATGGCTGGTAGTCATGCCAACACTCACGTACATGCCACCGACGAGATTCCACCCCTCGGCCCACTTACCCTGAGTGTGCGTTACCCACGCAAACCCCGGCAGGTGCGGTTGCAGCCGGGGAATAAACCCCTGCCATTTGGGTATAAAAACGGCGAAATCTCCTTAGTACTACCGAACCTGGCCATTCATTCCATCGTCGCTATCGACTGATAGTGGGGTTTCTTTTCCATGAACGTCATCATACTCTTGCTGGCTCCTACCGCGCAGCCTTCTGACTGGGCCTTATTTTTTGGGCATTTTCACCCGCTCATCGTTCACCTGCCTATTGGCTTCCTGCTGCTGGCGGGGGTGCTGGAAGTGCTGCGGCTGTTGGGCCGGATTACCCTTTCCACCGGCACCATGACGGCCATTCTGTTCTGGTCGGCGGTGAGTGCCACGGTAGCGTGCGTGTTTGGGTATCTGCTCTCGCTGGCGGGAGGTTATGATGTTGACCTGTTGGACGAACACAAATGGCAGGGGATTGGCGTGGCCGTTTTTGCGTGGCTGGCCTGGGCCGCCCGGTCAGAGTGGGTGGCTAGTCGCTTGCCCATTAGCTCCATGCTCTATGCCCCCGCCTTAGTGCTGTCGCTGATAGCGGTGGGAGTTGCCGGGCATCATGGCGGAGGCTTAACCCACGGAACGGATTACCTGACCCAATACACGCCCGAACCGTTTCGGAGCCTGGCCGGTATTCCGCCCCGCAAAGAGAATGAGGTACAGATTAAACCTATTGCCAATGTGCAGCAGGCCATGGTCTATGCCGATATTGTGAACCCCCTGTTGCAGGCCCGCTGTGTGCAGTGCCATAACGCCGAAAAATCGAAAGGCGATTTGCGGTTCGATACAGCGGAGATGCTGAAAAAAGGGGGCGAAGATGGACCCGTGTTTGTGGTGGGCAAAGGAGCCGAGAGCGAACTGGTAAAGCGGTGCCTGCTGCCCGACGATGATGACCACCACATGCCGCCCAAAGGCAAAACCCAGCTTACCCCTAACCAGATTGCCCTGCTTGGCTGGTGGATCGACCAGGGTG
>JBBQUC010000536.1:0-3111 GCA_038212815.1 Cytophagales bacterium | reverse complement strand
GTCGCCCCCAAAAGCGGCAATATTTTGCTGCACCCACCGAAGAGCTGCCGTCTGATCGAGCAGGCCGTAGTTGCCCGATGCCTGGTGGGGCGACTCTTTAGTCAGTTCGGGGTGGGCCATAAACCCAAATATATTTAAGCGATAGTTGATCGTAAGAGCCACAATCCCCTGGCGGGCCATGCTCTCTCCATCGTAGCGACCCTCGGAGCCATCGCCAGCGGCAAAGCCACCACCGTAAAAATAGACCAGCACAGGTAGCAGTGTTTTACCCGGTTTGGCGGGTGCCCAGACGTTCAGGTACAGGCAGTCTTCACTCATACCATCGGAGCGGAAACCCATATCGCCAAAAATAGGTCGTTGCATGGCGCGGGGACCAAACGTAGTGGCCTGCCGTACCCCTGTCCAGTTTTTAGGAGGCTGAGGTTCTTTCCAGCGCAGATCGCCAACGGGCGGCTGGGCAAATGGAATTCCTTTAAACGAGTGAATACCTGATGGCTCGATAACGCCTTCAAGTAAGCCGTTGGCCGTTTTTACGCGGTGCGGAGCTGGGGTTTGTGCAGCCGCGTGGGCCACCTGAATGGCCAGATAAGTTAGGAGAAGGATTGTTTTCATCGAATCTATAGAGACGACCACACGGGG
The DNA here is from genome assembly GCA_038212815.1 of Cytophagales bacterium. Taxonomy (GTDB): domain Bacteria; phylum Bacteroidota; class Bacteroidia; order Cytophagales; family Spirosomataceae; genus JBBQUC01. The sequence goes on along the minus strand of JBBQUC010000536.1, from coordinate 2,472 downwards.
TCGCCCTGGTTAGCAGTTGGTTATTCTAATTAGCGGTTGGTTGCCCTGACTCTATACGTTAAAGCAGCAATGTCCGTTTTTCTCGTTATTCAGAAAATAAAAAATAAATTTGCTTGCACATACAAATATAAACACTACCTTTGTAGTGCCTGGTGGCATCAACAGAATGAAGGCAGACACGGACGTACCTATCGACCCACAAACCACTCGCTTCAGCGCATGTTTGCTGTTCTCGGCTAATGCCCTGGCCAGAGCACTCACCGCCATGAGCGAAGAGGAGTTTGGAAAACTGGGGCTGGCCTACTCACACGCCTATCTATTGTGCGAGGTCAATATCCGTCCGGGCATTACCCCCTCCGAACTTAGTACCCTGTTGTTTCTCACGCCCTCGACCATTACCCGGTTAATTGAGAAATTGGAACAGAAGGGATTGGTAACCCGGCAAACCGAGGGTAAAAATACCCTGGTATATCCTACCCCTCAGGGGGAAGCACTACAACCTGATATTATGGCTACCTGGGTGCAAATGAATGCCCGCTATAGTACCATTATGCCCGAAGCTGATGCCCGTATGCTTACCCAACAGGTATTTCAGGCTGCTCAGCTATTGAGTGCCCGTTAATTTTTTACGAATTTTATTGCTTGCACATACAAATAAATTACCATTTAATCCAATCAATCTCATGAATTATGTCATTACCGGCTCTATTGGCCACATCAGTAAACCCCTTGTGGAAGGGTTGGCCAAAGCGGGCCACCATGTTACCGTTATCACCAGCAAAGCTGAAAACACGGCGGCCATTGACTCGTTGGGGGCAAAAGCCGCCGTTGGCTCAGTAGAAGATGCGGCCTTTCTGACCGGGGCATTTGCCGGTGCCGATGCGGTCTATCTGATGATCCCCCCGAAATGGGGAGTGACCGACTACCGGGCTCACCAAAATGGGGTGAGCGATAACTACCTGACTGCCATTACTGCCAATGACATCCGGTATGTTGTGATGCTGAGCAGCATAGGCGCACACCTGGGCACAGGCACCGGCCCGGTCGATGGCCTCTATGACCTGGAACAGAAACTGAAAACAGTGCCGGGGCTGAATGCCAAAATTCTACGGCCTTCCTATTTCATGTATAATCTCTTCGGGATGGTTGGTATGGTGAAAGGAATGGGGATTATGGGTAGCAATTTTGGCGATGAGAAAGTAGTGCTTGTTCACACTTCCGACATTGCTGCTGCTGCCTTAGACGAGCTGGCTCGACTTGATTTTACAGGGCAGCAAGTGCGGTATATTGCCAGCGATGAGCGTACTGGGGCCGAGATTGCACAAGTACTTGGCAGTGCCGTTGGGAAACCCGAAACGCCCTGGGTTGTATTCAGCGATGACCAAAGCAAACAGGGGATGGTACAGGCTGGCTTGAGTGAAGAAATGGCTACCGAATATACCACCATGGGCGAAGCTCTGCGAAATGGCTCTATGCAGGCCGACTACTGGGAAAACCGCCCTACCCTGGGCAGGGTAAAACTAGAAGATTTTGCCAAAAACGAATTTGCTCCGGCGTTTCAGGGGTAGGGTGGGTTTGAGGGTTGGTAAGTTTATGGTTAATGGTTTGAAGTTTGTAGTTTTGTTCTTGCTTCCTGAGGGTTTACTGTCGGCGAAGCAGCCCATAACTACAAACTTTAACCCCAACCTGCACTCATGCCTGTTATGAAAACACGACCTCTTGTCAAAAGCCCCATCCAGATTTCGGCTCTCGGCCTCGGCTGCATGGGTATGTCTGAATTTTATGGTGCCACCGACGATACCGAATCGGTAGCCACGATCCATGCCGCGCTCGATGCGGGACTGAATTTTCTGGATACGGCCGATGCTTATGGCCCCTTTACCAACGAAGAATTGGTAGGCCGCGCCATCCGCGACCGCCGGAATGACGTGATACTGGCCACTAAATTCGCCATTGTGCGTGACCCTGCCGATCCGACCAAACGTAGTATCAGTGGTAAACCTGAGTATGTGCGTTCAGCTTGCGAGGCCAGCCTGAAACGGCTCGGTATCGACACCATCGACCTGTATTACCAACACCGGGTCGATCCGCAAACGCCCATCGAAGAGACCGTTGGGGCTATGAGTCGGCTGGTCGAAGAAGGCAAAGTACGGTATCTGGGTTTGTCAGAGGCCGGGGCTAACACCATTCGGCGGGCCAATGCCGTGCATCCAATCTCGGCGGTGCAGTCGGAGTATTCGCTCTGGAGCCGCGATATTGAGGATGAGGTAATTCCAACCCTCACTGAACTGGGTATAACGCTGGTGGCCTATAGCCCCCTGGGGCGAGGGTTTCTGACTGGCCAGATCAAGACGTTCGATGACCTGGCGACTGATGATTACCGGCGGCATTCACCCCGGTTTCAGGGCGAGAATTTTGCCAAAAACCTGGCCGTTGTGAAGCGTATCGAAGAATTAGCCGCCAGTAAGGGCA
>JBBQUC010000535.1:0-3122 GCA_038212815.1 Cytophagales bacterium | reverse complement strand
GGGGAACTGAAAACTGAAAACGATTAACCTGAAAACTGAACTGCCCGTGTCTCTAGTGAATACCAAATCCGAAGCCAAACCGGCTAAACCCCAAAAATCGGCCCTACGCGAGTGGTTCGATTCTGTACTATTTGCCGTTGTAGCGGCCACCCTCATCCGCTGGCTGTTTATGGAAGCCTTCACTATTCCAACCCCCTCAATGGAGCGGAGCCTGATGGTGGGCGATTTTCTGTTTGTAAGCAAACTCCACTACGGCACCCGTACGCCCAAAACCCTCTTGCAGGTGCCACTCACCCACCAGAAAATATGGGGAACCGAGATTCCATCGTTCAGCACGGCTATTCAACTGCCGCAGTACCGGCTGCCGGGCTTTACCCACGTTAAAAATGGCGATGTGGTGGTTTTTAACTTCCCACCCCCGGAGCCGGGCCAGCGCGAATACCCCGTTGACCTGAAAACCAATTACATCAAACGCTGCATCGGTATTCCCGGCGATGTGATTGAGGTGCGGCACCGGCAGGTATTTGTGAATGACAAGGCATTTGAAAACCCGCCCAGGATGCAGATGACCTACTTTTTGAAAACGAAAAACACCGACCTCGGCGATTCTTTTTTTCGCGAGTACGACATTATCAATGACCTGCGCGATCCCAGCCAGCCCACCTATAACTGGCAACCCGTCGAAGAAATGAACGACTCGACCAAAACGAGTAGGCTAACGGGCTACCGGGTAAATACCACACCGGAAAACATCGAGAAACTGAAGAAAATGCCCTGGTGCGAAGCCGTAATAGCGTACGATGAAGAACGCCCTATCGAACCGCAGGTCTATTCGCAGGTATATGGCGGCCCCAAGCTAACCTGGACCATCGACCATTTTGGCCCGCTAACGGTGCCGAAGAAAGGCGTAACTATCCAACTCGACGAGAAAAACATTGCCCTCTATGGGGTCGTGATTCAGAAGTATGAAGACAATGAGAAAGTAATCCTGCTCGATAAATCCATCAGCATCAATGGTCAGGCCATTACAAGCTATACCTTTAAACAGGATTATTACTTCATGATGGGCGATAACCGCCATAACTCGCTCGATTCGAGGTTTTGGGGCTTTGTACCCGCCGACCATATTGTGGGCAAGGCCGTATTTATCTGGATGTCTATCGACCCCAACCCCGCTACTATCTGGAACAAAATCCGCTGGAACCGGCTATTCCGAATAATATCCTGAACGGGTTCAGATTACCAGTCAATCTCGGCCAGGCCGCGCTCTTTCAGATAGGCGTTGGCCTGGCTGAAGTGCTTATTGCCAAACCAGCCCCCCCATTGAGCGGCCATCGGCGAGGGATGTTTGGCTTTCAGTATCAAGTGTTTGCTAGTATCAATAACGGCTCCCTTCTTCTGGGCATATGCTCCCCAAAGCATAAACACCAGGTTCTCTTGCTGGTCGGATAGGAGCTTAATCACGGCATCGGTAAATTGTTCCCACCCCTTCCCCTGATGCGACCCTGCCTGCCCGGCCCGTACCGTCAGGGTTGAGTTGAGGAGCAATACCCCCTGCACCGCCCAGCGTTCGAGGTTGCCCGATTTGGGGATGGCTTTGCCCAGGTCATCCTGAATTTCTTTGAAGATATTGACCAGCGAGGGGGGCTTGGTAATGCCATCGGCTACGGAGAACGCCAGCCCGTTGGCCTGCCCTTCACCATGATACGGGTCTTGCCCCAGAATCACCACCTTCGTGTCGTTGAAGCTACAGCTATTAAAGGCGTTGAAGAGTAGTTTGCCGGGTGGATAGACCCGTTGGGTGCTGTATTCCTGCCGCAGAAACTCGGCCAGGGTAGTGAAGTAAGGTTTATTAAATTCAGGTTGCAGATGGGGTTTCCAGGAATCAGCGATGATGACATTCATAGAAGCAATCAGAGAAAAAGAAGGGTTGGCATTAAAATTGGCATTGTTAATTCGTTACTTTAGCCGTTAATTTGGAAAACAACTATTTTTTAGAGCAGCCATTTGCTAAAGTAAATTAAACAACCTATTTTTCGTTCTAAAGTTGGTGAAAGGGAATAAAAACATGGTTTCAGCAGTAACGGCAGGCGTTAAGGTAAGTGTTAGAACAGAATATCAGCAGGAATATTCAAGTCCGTTGCAGGCGCACTTTGTGTTCACCTATCGCATCCGAATAGAAAATTCCAGCGATAATACGATTCAACTTCTCCGGCGGCACTGGACTATTTTCGATTCAAATGGCACCGTCCGCGAGGTGGAGGGCGAGGGCGTAGTTGGCCTGCAACCCGTGCTGGAACCCGGCGAAGTGCATGAATACGTGTCGGGCTGTAACCTCCGGTCGAGCATGGGCAAAATGGCCGGTACGTACCTCATCGAACGCATCATCGACGGTCGGCGTTTCCGGGTTACTATCCCCGAATTTACCATGATAGCCCCCTACCGGCTGAATTGATGCCCCTCCGTTACTTTTTCTCCTCTGTTTTTCGGTACACCGTATTTCTGCTCCGCGCCCGCGATGCACACTCGTTGCATTCTCCTTTTTTGTTCGCACTCTATACCCGCGTTGTCCGGGCCGATACCAAACTGCCAGCCTTTGCCCGTATAGAAGCACTCCGGGTTGAACTGCGCCGGAGCCGACAGCAGGTAATCCTGACTGATCTGGGAGCCGGGTCGAAGGTAAATACGGCCCGGCAACGCACTATTGGCGACATTGCCCGCCATTCGCAAAAACCAGCCCGGTTTGGGCGGCTCCTGTACCGACTCGTGCAGCAGGTTCAGGCCAAAGCAGTCTTTGATTTAGGCACCTCGCTTGGACTGACCACCGCCTATCTGGCACAGGCGGCCGCGTCGGGGGGGGGGCAGGTGGTTACGTTTGAGGGATGTCCACAAACGGCAGCCGTAGCCGGGCAGAACCTGACCCGACTGGGGTGTACCAATGTAGCGCAGGTGGTGGGCAATCTTGACGAAACCCTGGCGCAGCAGGTGGCCAAAGCAGGCCGCATCGACCTGATTTTTTTTGACGCTAACCACCGATTCGACCCCACCGTTCGTTATTTTAATACCTGTCTGTCAGCAGTCCATAACGATACGGTGTTTATCTTTGATGATATTCACTGGTC
>JBBQUC010000534.1:0-3123 GCA_038212815.1 Cytophagales bacterium | reverse complement strand
CTTGTTGTAGGTAGGGTTTATACGGTATAACAGAACTTGTTGTACCCCACACTTTAGGTTCACCTAAGGCATTCAAGCCAGTTAATTCGGTTTTCAGGGTTAACTGATTGCCCACATCCGTCCGTCCGGTCATAAATGAGGCATAGAGTGGCATTTTAACCACGCTGCCTGCCTCTACCGTTCGGCTAATGTCCTGACCCGTTGAGATGTAAAACGGCGAATGGAAATCGCGAAGGGTCATGCCGGGCATCAACTCACCGAGACCCGTTTCTTTCTCGCTGCGGTCGTAGCGCCAGTAGCCATTCCATTCATTTATTACGTCGTGGTGTTCGGTATAAAGCCAGCCGCTCACTTTGGGATATTTGCGGAAGGTATTGATGGCGCGGTGGTAATCCCAGGTATAGTCCACATCGCCGGTGCTGCCATCGTACCCCCACACATTCCCAAACTCGGAGTTAAAATTGGGCTGGTTACCCTGCACATACCCTTTCTCGAAGTTGGCGGGTGAGCCGGGGGCAATACCGGCGGTCAATTTCTTCAGGTAGGCCTCCCAGCCATAGCCCGGCAGGTACTCGTGCCACGAGTTCATATCTGTTTCGGTATGACCGCGCCCACAGCAAACGGAGTTGTCTTCTACCAGCCGCGACCCATCGAGCGATTTAGCCAGCCGATACATGGAGGCCACCCATTTCTGGGTTTCAGGCAGGTACTCGGCTATCTCTTTGCCATCCTGCTGCCGTTTGGTGGTTAGTCCCCAGGTTTCGTTGAACACAATCCAGGAGAAAATAGCGGGGTGGTTGTAGTCACGCTTAATCATTTCGCGCAGGGTAAACTCCGACTCCTGCCGGGCGGGGGCATCGGGTGGCCCCCAACTGTTGGGCAGGTCTGCCATGACCAGCAACCCCAGTTTATCGGCCCAGTACAGTTTGCGCGGAATGTCGGCTTTGATATGGGTACGAATTCCGTTCAGACCAATGTCTTTGGCCCGCTGAATCTCGTCGTGCATGAAGGCATCCGTCGGGAAGGTATAGTACCCTTCGGGGTGATACGACTGGTCGAGGGTAAGTTGCAGGTAGGTGGGTTTATTATTCAGGGCCACGTAGGGAATGCTGGTGCCGGGCAGCGGAGTAACCGACACTTTCCGCATTCCGAAATAGCTTTTCACCCGGTCATGGTTGGCATTGGCACCACTCAGCCGGGCTTCGATGGTATAGAGGTAGGGGTCGTCTAACTGCCACAGGCGGGCATTGGGAATGGCTACGTCAATAACGGCCGCCCGCGCTCCTTTCGCAATGGTCTGCGTAGCCTGGATTGGCCCTTTTTCGCCCTGGATGGTTATGTCTAGTTTCAGATTTTGGCGGGTGGCTTCGGGCAGCAGAGCCGTAATGCGGACTTTGCCAGCATCAATATCGGGGGTAATGTGCAGGGCATCGAGGTAGGTATCGCCCCGCGTTTCCAGATAGACGGTTTGCCAAAACCCCCGCGCATTGCCGTAACCCTGCTTGCCATAAAGGGTAAACTCCCGGCGTTTATCGTCCACGCGTACCACTAACTGCTGCGGTTGCCCGACTTTCAGGTGCGGGGTCAGTTCAACCGAGAAGGGGGTATAGCCGCCCTGGTGTTTACCCAATTCATGCCCATCGAGCCAGATGGTAGTATGCCAGTCGGAGGCACCAACGGTCAAAAACACCCGCTGACCACTCCAGGTTGCGGGTACAGAAATGGTGCGTTGATACCAGCCAATATCGGCCTGATCGTTTACCCCTGACAGGGGTGACCCCCACGGAAAGGGCACATGAATGGTAAGCGGAAAGACCTGTGATCCCGTAAACCAGCGTTCGGCCAGCCCCCGGTCGAGGGAGTCGAACCGGAAGGCCCAGTCGCCGTTGAGGTTCAGCCAGCGGGCGCGTTCAAAATCAGGACGGGGATGTTCGGGAAGGGGTATGGTTGACTGGCTAATGCCTACATTGGGAGATAGCAATATACACGCGAGTAGCAAACGAATGAGTTTCATGCCCGCAAAAGCCCGTGTTTGGGGCTTTTTACTACTGCCTAAAACAGAGCAGCCCACCAGATACCTGGTGGGCTGCCAAAAAATGGATAGTTCTCCTTAGCCTACAACGTCCGTTTTACTTCTTTCAACTCGAAGCTTTCGATGGTATCACCCACCTCCAGGTCGTTAAAGTTTTTAATGCTCAAGCCACATTCATAGTTGGTACGCACCTCGCTTACGTCGTCTTTAAACCGTTTCAGGGCACTGATTTCGCCCGTATGAATCACAATGAAATCACGGATAACCCGAATTTTGTTGCTGCGTTTGATGATGCCGTCGGTCACATAACAACCGGCTACAGTGCCTACTTTGGTGATCTTAAAGACATCGCGCACCTCAATATTGCCCACAATAGACTCTTCGACGGTGGGGGCCAGCATACCAGTCATGGCATCTTTCACCTCATTGATTGCGTCATAGATAATGGAATACAGGCGAATTTCGATCTGCTCCTGCTCGGCCAGTTTCCGCGCATTAGCCGAAGGCCGCACCTGAAAACCAATCACAATGGCATCGGAGGTGGAAGCCAGCAATACATCTGACTCCGAAATCTGACCCACCGCTTTATGGATGATGTTCACCTGCACTTCGTCGGTTGAGAGTTGCAGCAGCGAGTCACCCAGGGCTTCAACGGAGCCGTCCACGTCGCCTTTTACAATCACATTCAACTCTTTAAAGCTACCGATGGCCTTCCGGCGACCGATTTCTTCGAGAGTAATGTGTTTGCGGGTACGCAGGGTCTGCTCGCGCAGGAGTTGCTCGCGTTTGTTAGCAATCTCGCGGGCTTCACGCTCGGTTTCCATCACGTTGAACTTATCGCCCGCCTGCGGTGCGCCAGGCAAACCCAGTATCTGCACCGGGGTCGATGGCCCTGCTTCTTTGATTCGCTCGCCCAGGTCGTTGGTCATGGCCCGAATGCGACCATAGTGGGCACCTACCAGCAGTACATCACCCTGTTTCAGGGTTCCGTTTTGCACCAGAATAGTGGATATGTACCCCCTACCTTTGTCGAGCGAAGCTTCAATAACGGAGCCACTACCCCGACGGTCGGGATTGGCTTTTAGTTCTAG
>JBBQUC010000533.1:0-3124 GCA_038212815.1 Cytophagales bacterium | reverse complement strand
ATCGATGCTTTCGCTACTGGCCACGCCAAACTGCATATCGACCCGGATAGTACCCTGCCCCGAAATGTTGGTGATTGGCCCCGATGTGATGGCTCCGTTTGGAATAATGATGCGTTTATTATCGAGCGTTCGGAGGATGGTGTTGAATACCTGAATAGCCTCGACATGGCCCGTGTATCCGGCTACCGACACTAAATCGCCCACATGATAGGGCTTGAATACCAGGATCATCACGCCTGATGCAAAATGAGCTAAACTACCCTGCAACGCCAGGCCAATGGCCAGCCCCGCGCCACCAATTAGGGCTACAAATGAGGTGGTTTCGACCCCAAACATCCCCGCTACGCTGATGACCAGCACTACCTTCAGTACCACTTCAAGGATGGAACGCAGAAAGGGAATGACGGTTACGTCGATTCGCCGACGTTCCATAACTCTGGTAATCAGGTTAATAACGTAGCCAATTGCCCAAAAACCGTCTCTGAGCGTAAAGATGGCCAGCACCACGCGGGGGGCGTATAACAGGGCCGCAGCTCTGAATTGATCGTAATAGGATAGCATAAGGAATTTTGTTTAGGTGAATGGGAACCGTTTTTAATACGAAAAATAAGTAGCTAAGTAACAGAGTTGTCCGGTATTTTCACCACTGGATTAGTAGATAAAGTTGCCCAGCCGCTTTTTCGGTTGTTTACAAAATCAAGGTCAGGATAAACCTGACTATTCCTAAACCTGAACTATGCAGGACACTGTAACTCGACGGCAGTTCCTCGCCACGGCTGGCTTATCGGCACTGGCCCTTGCTGCCGGTACCGATAAGTTAGCGGGCGAACCCCAAAAAAGTGGGCTGAACATTGCGTATTCGGCCATTACCTGGGGCGGCAACGATGCCCAGGCTATCCAGGATTTGTCGGCACTGGGGTATCGAGCTATTCAACTCCGGGCCAATACCTTTGGGCCTTACAAAGCTAAACCCTCGGAACTGAAAGCCTTGCTTGATCAGCACCATTTGGTATTGGCTATGTTTTCGAGCGGTAACGTAGAAATTGACCTCGCTAAAGAACAAAGCACCATCGATCAGCATGTGGCGCACGCCAGTTTTGTAAAAGCACTCGGTGGCTCGGCCATTCAACTCACTAATTCACTGCGTCAGAAAGATAAACTGCCCACTGTTGAGGAGTTAAAGCGGTTAGCCGCCGTGATGAACGAAATTGGCAAACAAACCGCCGACCTCGGTGTGCAGGCTACTTACCATAACCACATGAACCAGTTTGGCGAAACCCCCGGCGAGGTGGATACGATTGTGCAGGCCATGAACCCTACATATATGCGGCTGCTGCTCGACATTGCCCACTACAAGCAGGGTGGGGGCGAACCGGAAAAAGCCGTAAAACAGTATAAAGACATTATCTACGCGCTGCACCTGAAAGACACGATGTCTCCCCTGCCCGACAAGCCCGACGACCCAAAGGCGTATAAGTTTGTTGAACTGGGGCGCGGAAACGTCAACGTGCCAGCGGTGTTTGCCGCTTTAAAAGCCATTAAGTTTAGCGGCTGGGGCGTGGTGGAGTTAGACGGGGTACCCGAAAAAGACAAAACCCCCGCTCAGTGTGCCGCTATCAATAAAGAATACATCACCAAAACCTTGCATCATCCCCTCTAATTTGTGAATTAGCGAATGAGTGAATAAATATAGATACCAAGCATTCACTCATTCACTCATTCACTCATTCAGTTTATGAAAAGTCTCCTTTTAAGTCTGTTTCTACTGGCTGCGTTTACGAAGCCCCAGGCACCCAATACCCTCACCGCTCAGGAGAAAAAAGAAGGCTGGAAATTGCTGTTCGATGGGAAAACGACCAACGGCTGGCGGGGAGCGTATACAGATAAATTTCCCGAAAGCGGCTGGTCTATACAGGATGGTACGCTCAGTATCGCCAAATCCGATGGCCGCGAGTCGCGGAATGCCGGCGATATTGTGACACTGGACGAATACCGCAATTTCGACCTGATGTTCGAGTTTAAGCTTTCGGAGGGAGCCAATAGTGGGGTAAAATATTTTGTGGCTGAACAAACGCCCAAGCCCGTTGGGTCGGCGTTTGGGCTGGAGTTTCAGGTGCTTGATGATGAGAAGCACCCCGATGCCAAATTAGGCCGCAACGGCGACCGTACCGTAGGCTCGCTGTACGATCTGATTCCCGCGAAGGATAAGCAAGTGAACCCGGTTGGCCAGTGGAATCAGGGACGGATTATCTCGAAAGGCATGCACGTAGAACACTGGCTGAATGGCAAAAAAGTGGTGGCCTATGAGCGTGGCAGTGCAGCCTTCCGCGAAGCCGTTGCGCTCAGCAAATACAAAGCCCCCGAATACAACGCGAACGGGCGTTTCGGCGAGGCACCTACAGGTCATATCCTGCTCCAGGATCATGGCGAAAATGTATCGTTTCGGTCAATTAAAATTCGGGTAGTAGCTAAGTAAATCACTGATTATTATGGAAAACCGTCGTGAATTTATAAAAAAATCAACCTTGCTTGGCCTGGGAGTCACGTTTTCAGCTAGCAGTTATGCCCGCATCATCGGGGCGAACGAGCGCGTTCGGGTCGGGATTATTGGCTTTTCAGACCGGTTCCGGCAGTCATTGGCACCAAGCTTTGCCAATCATGCCAAAGAGATGAACTTCCAGTTTGTGGGCGTGTCTGATATTTGGAGCCGCCGACGGGACGAGGCCGAAGCCTACCTGAAAGGTAAAGGCTGGGCACAGGATAACTTCTTTAAGTCGCGGAATAATGATGAACTCCTCGACCGCAAAGACGTGGACGCGGTGATGATTAGCACTGCCGATTTTCAACATGCTCTCCACTGCGTCGATGCCGTAGAATCGGGGCGGGATGTCTATGTGGAAAAACCCTTTGCCGAATCGCTCGATGATGCCCGGAAGGCGGTTCGTGCCGTTGAAAAAAGTAAGCGGATTGTGCAGGTCGGTTCGCAACGGCGCAGTGCTCCTAACTACCATGCCGCCAACGAGTACATCAAATCAGGTAAGTTTGGCGATATTTCCATGGTCGAAATGACGTGGAATGTAAACCAGCCGGGCCGGTGGCGCAGACCGAAACTCGTCTCCGAAAT
>JBBQUC010000532.1:0-3149 GCA_038212815.1 Cytophagales bacterium | reverse complement strand
AATAACTCCGATAACCAACACTATACCAGTAGTTATTTTGAACCATATGGGCCAGCCGTTTGGTGGCAGGGCGACTGGATAAAAATTACCGGCCGGGAAACCGTGGTTATGTATAGTCGCTCAGATGTACCCCAACCAAATGTCTAGTATTGACACCCTCCGTATCCTCGATGCGTGACAGGGTTTTGGGGCAGGTCAATTGGACGGGGGTTGAAAAGAATAAAGCGGGTAAACACCCGCTTTATTAAGAACTTTACAGCCTCTAAAAGAAGGGTACAAGTGTTAAATTGGCCTGGCATATACGCCACCTGTACCAAATTGCCAGACTATCTATCCCTGAATAGGACGGTTTTAGATGCGACGAAGAGGCTGCAAAATAAATAAAATATGTGACTCCTACTATTGGTTCAGTGAATTATTGCTAATAAAATAAAATCGATGGTGCTGATATACGGTAAACGTAAACAAAGCAAGCCGCTAGAATTAACACAGAGGGCTAACTATCTCTTAATTTCCAATACTTAAACTCAGGTTTGGCAAACATTCTGTAGCTACTCCGTTGTTTAGGACATACAGGCAATTTACACCCTAAGCAATTGCAATCATGGCCGCGCACGAGGACATACCCACAGGGGGCGATCAGCCCATTCAGAATGACAGAGCAACAGTGCGCCTACCCATGATTGTGGGCATAACGCTGGCGGCCGGAATTGGGCTGGGAGCCACCTTTTTTGGCGGCAACAAGAGCCTGAACAACATTGGGCATGGCTATACCAAATACAAGGAAATTCTACAACTGATTGACAATAACTATGTCGATTCGGTGAATACGGATGAACTGGTGGACTTTTCGATCACCAAAATGCTTGAAAAACTTGATCCGCACACGGTGTATATGAACCCTACCGATGCCGTTGCAGCCCGTACGCAGCTAGAGAGTGGCTTCGACGGGATTGGGGTAGAGTTTAATATCTACAAAGACACGGTATTGGTGGTAACACCCATGGCGGGTGGCCCGTCGGAGTCGGCGGGGATTCAGAGTGGCGATAAGATTCTGAAAGTAGGGAATATGGTGCTTACCGGCCCTAAAATTGATAACCGGGCGGTATTTCAGGCTCTGCGCGGTAAACGCGGTACGGAGGTCACCATGACTATTCTCTCGAAAGGAGTGAAGCAACCCAGAGAGGTGACTGTAGTACGCGACCGGATTCCGACCTACTCGGTCGATGCGGGGTATATGGTGGATGATAAAACGGGCTACATCAAGGTAAACCGTTTTTCGGAAACAACGTATGAGGAGTTCAGAACGGCTCTGACCGACCTGAAAGGCCGGGGCATGAGCCAACTCGTGCTCGATTTGCGGAATAACCCTGGTGGCTATATGGACCGGGCCACGAGCATTGCCGATGAGTTTATTTCGGGCAACAAACTGCTGGTTTATACCGATGGCAAAGACGACCGCTACGACCGAAAAACGTACGCTCACATTGCCGGTCAGTTTGAAGAAGGTGCGCTGATTGTGCTCATCGACGAAGGTAGCGCGTCGGCCTCCGAAATCGTATCGGGGGCATTGCAGGATCATGATCGTGCCCTGATTGTGGGGCGAAGGTCGTTTGGCAATGGGCTGGTGCAGATGCCCGTGCAACTCTCCGATGGCTCTGAACTCCGGCTGACGATCTCGCGCTATTATACCCCAACGGGCCGCAGTATTCAGAAACCCTACGTGCCGGGGCAGGAAGGCGATTACGAAAAAGATCTTGAACTACGCTCGAAACGGGGCGAGTATTACATTGCCGACAGCATCAAAAACGATCCTGCCAAGCGATTTCATACCGATGGTGGCCGGGTAGTATATGGCGGTGGCGGTATAACGCCTGATTATTTTGTTCCGCGTGATTCGACTTATCAGACAACATACCTGGCGCAGTTATACGGGAAGAACATTATCCGGGAGTTTGCCCTCGACTATGCCAACACCAACCGGCAGCGATTGGCTAAATTGCCGTTTGCCGAGTTTTATCGGACGGTCAATTTCCCCGATGAGCAGTTGCAGCAGTTAGTGGCCGATGCTACGGCGCAGGGGGTTAAGCTCAATGAGGGTGAGTATGCCCGCTCGAAGAACTTCATTCGCACCCAGGTAAAAGCCCTGGTGGCGCGGTATGTCTATCAGCATGGCAACAAGGGCGGGCAGAACAATGAGTTCTTCAAAGTGCTGGGCGATGCCGACGAAACCTACCAAAAAGCCCTCACCCTCTTCGACCGCGCCAAACTCATGGAGCGGGGCGTATTTACCACGCAGGTGAAAAAATAATGGAGATTATTTTTTATTAAACTGATAGGCTACTCCCAGGTAAGAATACAGCACTCCACTTTTGAAATTTCGCTGGGCGTAGGGGGCTATCTCGAACGCTACCCGCACGTTGGGCATAAACGGCAGGGGCACCACCCGCACCCCTACGTGCAACGAATACCCTTCGAGGGTAGAGCGGTCATCGAGACCATTCAGCGCGTTGAACCGTATGCCCAGACCGGTATAATAATTGGCCTGATTGGTGCGCTTCACAGTAATCATAGGAGCCACAGTTGTGCTTAGTGACCCAAACAACGTATTGGTCTGCACACGGGCATCCAGCCAAACCGCTTTATTGGGATTGGTACTCACCGACAGCAATGAGTTGAACGGATAATACGCCACCGAAGCCTGCCCAAAAGCAGATAAAGAAAGCGTCAGGAAGAGCAGGAGGGTTGACAGGTGTTTCATTCATTTAGCGCATCATCCGGCTCATTTTGCCGGATGACTGCATTTGGTTCATTTTTTTCATCATTTTCCGCATCTCGTCAAACTGTTTCAGCAGGTTATTTACCTGTTGAACATCGGTGCCGGAGCCGTTGGCGATGCGTTTTTTGCGGCTATTGTCAATGATATCGGGCTTTTCGCGCTCTTTGGGGGTCATCGAGCTAATGATGGCTTCGATGGGGGTGAAGGAGGTATTGTCGAGGTCGAGGTCTTTCACCATTTTGCCCATGCCCGGAATCATACCGATGTGGTCTTGGATGTTGCCCCTCTTTTTGTTTTGCTGCAACTGACCCAGAAAATCATTGAAGTCGAATTGATTTTTCCGCATCTTGGCGTTGATGCGCCGGGCGTC
>JBBQUC010000531.1:0-3165 GCA_038212815.1 Cytophagales bacterium | reverse complement strand
ATTGACACTAAATCGCGACAGCCCGTACTGGATAGCGTAGGCAATGATGACCCCAATGACGGTAAGTACCAGCAGGAGATATAAAAACGAGAAATTAGAGAAGACCGCCGTGATTGGATAGTCGGGCGACGAAACGACAATGACCCGGCCATTTTTGCCCCGTTGCGCCACATGTCGGTAATCGTTCCGCGATAGGGCCTGCTCGTCGGCTACTAGCTCGGTCAGGAGTGATTCCGGCATCCGGCGTTCGTAGTTGTAACTACCGGCACTATAAAGCATTCGTAACGAGTTGGGATGGGCAGCCGACTGCCCAAAAATAGCGTAGCTGTAATCACGGGCTTCGGGAGCCTGGATAAACTTCTTATCGACCAGCAGTTCGGGATAAACACTCTTCGGGGTTTCGTTGCGGAGTTTGAGGTCCAGCACAATCGTACCCAGCAAGGCAGCCGGATCGGTAGGCGGCAGACCAGGTGCATTGACGGTGATAAAACAGACGTACTGCTTGATGAAGTTATTCCCGACCTCGTTGACAAAGTATAGCCCCGGAAACTGGGTGCGATACCGCGCCTGCTGGTAGCGGGCCTGCAAACCACTATACACTTGCCCAGGCTGCCCGGCCTGCACAGCGGGTGGGTCTTCATTAGGCTGAGTCGGATCGAACGACAGCACCTCCACATCGTATTTATCGAAGTATTTATCGAGATGGATACTTTTAATCCGCTGCTGTACGCGCTCACGCCCGAAGAGGGCATCACTCTCAAACGCCCGCCGAATATCGGCATCGACCACAATGGACTCGCGGGCTTTATTCAGCAAAAACTCACCAAACTCATCATTCTCAGCCAGGAGTTTAGCCCCAAACTCTTTTTTCTGTGCCCAGTCTTTCCGTAGCTCCTGATTATAGACCACATACGAGGTGGTTAGCGCACAAACGAGTGCCCCTGTAAACAGGTAGATCGAGGTTTTATACCGCAGGGTATAGAGAGTTCGCGGAAACTTGGTGGCAAACAACACCAGCAGGTATAACCCGTTCAGCACCAGAATATAATCCAGCGGCCAGTCGGCAGCCCACAACACAGCAATAGCCAGCACCGTACCTACGCCAAAAGCTATGACTGCTTGCGGAAATGGGGGCACAAGCCGCAGAAACAAACTGGCCAGCAGGTGCAACACCAAAAAGTAAATGAACGAAATCCCGACAAACACCAGCAAGCAAGCCACCTTGAGACCTGTAAACCGGATGCTCAGGGTAATATCGAGGGTAAACTGCGATTTTTCGTAGATACTGTTCAATTCACTGAAGCAACCAGCAAACACCCAGTAACTGGCAGCCACACAGCCAATAATAAGGGACAGATGCACCCCCGCTGACTGCCGGGTCAGGGCGGTGTAGGTATGCGAGCGGTAATAATGATTGACAATATAGAATGCCAGGACGGCCAACACCAGGGTGTTGAATAACAAATCGCCCAGAGAGGGGGCAAACACCGACGACGCGTAAAACTTGGGATTGAACAAGTCAGTTTCGATAAACAGAAACGGCACGCCAAAGTAAAGCATGGCCCCGCGCAGGAGTAGCAGGTACAGTGCCAGCCAGACAAAACCCCGTTCATACTGTCGGCGGGAGTTGAGCCAATAAATCCGCCGGAATACGTAAAACCCCAGGAACAACATGCCCAATGTAGCCAGAATCACGGTATTGACCGGGGTAGAGCGGTTGCGGTAGGCATCAATCCGGGGTGGCTCTACCGAAAATAGAAACCGGGGGGTGTTGTCGTAAATATTTTGGTACGTGTTGCCTTTTTCGGGGCGAACCGCCTGCGGGTCGAGCGCGAAGATAGCGGGATTATAGCTCGACTGCAGGTAATTATTGGTGTTGTTATAATGCCGATAAACCGGCATCAGTGCAAATACATCGAGGGTATCTCCCTTAGTCAGCAGCCGGTTATGACTGACTACATACCGTCCCTGATCGAAATCGACCAGGGTTGGGTTGGTAACGGCGGCAATCCGGGCATATACTGGCACAAACCGATGATCTGACCAGTAAATAAGTTGTTGATTCCGAAACACATAGTATGGATACCGGGTAGTTATGGTTAATTGCCCAAAGTCGTAGCGTCGGGTGCGCTGCTCACCCGCCCGCTGCACCCGCGCCGTTACGGAAGCTAGCTCGGCCGTACTAACCTGCATTTCGGCCTTAACGTGCTGCTGCACACCACTGAGGTACTGTTCATCCGTGGCATTGGGGGCGTTCCGTTCCAGAAAAACGTAGCAGCAGGCCGATACTACGAAGGAGAGTAGGGCCAGCACCAAGAAAATATGTTCTTCGAGCCGTTTCAAAATCGTTATGGGGAGAGGGGCTATTGTCTGAAAACAACCAAAAATCAAGCCAGAAATTTAACCAGTCGGTGAGTTGATGAGTTGCCAACTCACTAACTCACTACCTTCTCCACGGTAAACCCATTTTCGCCGGGTTCATAGCCAATTTCAGTGCCGAGTACATACAGCAGGTGTTTGCGGTCAATAATAACCCGAACACCCGCCACGTTATACACCTCGTCGGCCTGCCCCGGCAGGTCGAACCCCAGGAGCCACGATGCCCCACACCCACCACCACGAACACCTACCCGTAGCCCATATTCGGCTGGAATGTTGTTGTTTTGCAGGGTATTCAGAATCCGTTCGCGGGCTTCAGGCCGAATCCCAATGGGCGGTTCGAGCATACAGTATTGTTTTATGTTGTACCAAAGTTATCCAATTTTCACCCAATGACCACCTCATTGACCGATATACTCGCTGATTTAGTAAAACTGATTATCCCCGCCAGCCTGGTATTGTATGGCATGTACCTCACCGTAAAACTGCTGCTCGAACAAGAAGCCGCCCGGCATCAGTACGAGGTGAAACACAGCTATACCGAAGCCGTTATTCCCATTCGGCTACAGGCGTATGAGCGGATGGTGCTGTTTCTGGAACGAATCAGCCCTAACAATTTACTGCTGCGGCTCAGCGGGACAGCTACCAATGTGCTTGAGTTTCAGCAGTTGTTACTACAGGACATCCGCGACGAGTATAACCACAACCTCTCGCAACAAGTCTATATGTCGGCAGCGGTCTGGGGGCACATCCAGTTAGCCATGAACGAGGTAATCACCCTCATCA
>JBBQUC010000530.1:0-3179 GCA_038212815.1 Cytophagales bacterium | reverse complement strand
GCAAAACATTCAGGCGCGGGTGCGGGCACCGGGTATCTGGATGCTGGCGAACCTGAAAAATGCCCTGCTGCTCAGCACGTCGAACCGCTCGGAAGCTGCCGTGGGGTATTGTACGATGGACGGCGACACGGCGGGCAGCATTTCGCCCATCACGGGTATCGATAAGCATTTTCTGCGGCAGTGGCTCCGCTGGCTCGAAAACGACGGGCTGAATGTGGTCAACACGCCTAGCCCCGACGACCGGATTAAGCTTGTAGGCCTGCATCGGGTAAATACCCTGCAACCCACCGCCGAACTCCGCCCATTAGAGCGCAACCAAACCGACGAAGACGACCTGATGCCTTACGACGTACTTAACGAGATCGAGAACATCGGTATCCGCGACAAGCAATCCCCACTCGACGTGCTAAGGCTGATGGAAGTCCGCTTTGCCGGGAAGCATGACCGTGACAAGCTGTTGATCTGGGTCGAGCGGTTTTTCAAGCTCTGGAGCCGCAACCAGTGGAAGCGCGAACGTTACGCCCCCAGTTTCCACCTCGACGACCACAGCCTGGACCCCCGCACCTGGATGCGCTTCCCGATCCTCTCCGGCGGCTTCGAAAAGGAACTCGCCCAAATGCGCGACTGGGCCGGTGAACAAAGTACTAAAGGCAACCGGAAAGGTAAAATTGGCTTCTAACCGTTTGGCGGAGTGGTACTCCGCCGTCACAATTCGCTCCATCTGGGATGCCATCATGCCTGTTTATGACTGGTACGGTGGCATCCCCAAATTCGTTTAACTTTGTAAAAAGCCGCCACCCATGATTACCCCCGAAGAATTTCCATACATCACTGGTATGCACGTAAATGACTGCTACGCCTATCAGAATTTTGACATTCATTTACACGATTATAAACCATTTAGCCATTTGATATTGACGGGGAAGAATGGTTCGGGAAAAACCACGATTCTTAAAGGGTTGAAGTCTCTGTTAGAAGGGGTCAAGTATAGAAAACTTTTCTTTACCGTAAGTATTACTGAAAATACATTTACTATAAAAAAAGCGGTTCCTGATAAATATTTTGCTGATGACTATATATATTCTGATGGTTCAGATATTTCACGTAAATACAATGAATTGACCAATACTGAAGAAACTTTCAAGGAATTTAATCTGATAAATATCGATTTTAAGAAAGATCCTAATCCAGTTTGGAATTCTCATCAACAAGATGTAGTTTTTTCATCTTTAGAAGCTCGTAGAATTTTAAAGCCAAGAATGGTTGAGGTGCCCACTAAGACATCCGATTTCTTTGAAAAACTTAAATCTGAAAACTCTACAGACTTTTTTATTGCAGAGTTTAAGCAGTATTTAGTTAATCAGAAAGTAGAACAGGCTTTTAATCAAATCGAAAATAACAGAAATGAAGTTTTAAACATTGATATTTTTTTTCAAGTATTAAAAAAATTTATCCGGAAAATTTCAGATAATACTATTAAAAATATTCATTTCCAACGTAAGGATTATGAGTTTTTACTTGAGTTAGATTCAGGAAGGCATATAACGTTTAGCCTTTTGCCAGAAGGGTATTCTGCACTGATCAGTATACTTATGGATCTGATCATACGTGCAGATCTAATCCGTAAGCAAGTTGGTGAGTACACTTACAATCCATGTGGTATTGTCCTCATTGATGAACCAGAGACACATTTACATTTAGAGCTGCAAGAACAAGTATTACCATTATTGACAGAGTTTTTTCCCAACGTCCAGTTCATCGTTGCTACGCACTCACCAGCCGTAATCGCCAGTATCAAGAACGCCACGATTTTTGATCTGACGACGAAAGAAGCACGTACCAGTGAGGAAACGGTAGGACGTAGCTATGCTGAGCTAACGACGGCTCATTTTGGATTAGAAAATAATTACTCATTCATTGCTGATGAGATTATTAGAGAGATTAACGAAGTGGTTAACATTTATCAACATAACCCGGAAGGCTTAAAACAGGGACTCGAAAAAATAGTCCGCGAACAGGGCGCTTATCTATCGCCAACGTTACAAGTTGAGATGGAATTGTTGATAGCAAAAGCGGAGGCGAAACAGGCTGTAGCAAAATGATTAATATTGACCGAAGTATAAGTCCTTCTCCTCCTTCATTAATCAGTCAAAAAGAATACCGTAGCGACGATGTACTTGATGCACTATATGCGCTTTTTCTTAAAAAATGCTATCTGACCGAGCAACAGTTTGGCTTTCGGAACAATATGCAGATTGACCATTTTATTCCGCACCAAAATCAAGCTAATCTAAAGTTTAACTGGTCGAATTTGTATCCAGCTCACCAACGGGCTAACCTGCTTAAATCAGATGCAAACCCTGCCGGTAGTTATTTGGACCCTTGCCACCCTAATGATGATGTTGAAAGAGACATTGTCTATTCCGTTGAAGTGGGCGGTGCGGTATTTTTTCATCCTTGTAATGACAGCAACGTAAAGGCAGCTAACACAGCAGCACTGCTCAGCAAAGTTCATCTGGAGTTAAGCGAACCTATACGGTTAAAACACCACGCGGTGGTTTATGCGGTGGCAAAGTGGCGAAGTGCTCAACAGCTATTGGATAAACAGAAACTAGCCGAAGCCGAGTTAGAATTACGCTTGCTACTTTCTCGCAAAGCATCATTTACAATGCTGATGCGTTCGATTGACGTTGTCAGCATGTTACCCACCGAATTCTTCGATTAATACCTGCGTCTCACCGGTGAATTTGTTGCTCGAAGAAACGTAGGGCTTCCACGTGCACGTCGATGTCGTTGGGGTAATCATGTTTGCCGCCGATTACTTTCAGCAGCACCACGTCGGGGTGGCCCTTGGCGCGGTAGGTGTAGCGTTCAATGGTTTTGCCATCGTTGGGGTCGGTATCGGGCAGGGTTTCCTGGGTGGGTTTGCCCTTGTGGCGGGCCAGATCGGCCCAGTAGGCCAGCGTGCGGTCAGTAGAGCGTACTTCGCCCATCTTCATGTTGCCACCCAATACTACCATACCACCGTTGTAGGGGTTGATGGGGTCCAGCGTACCGTTGACAATCATAATCGCCACGGGTTTGCCCGATGGCACGCAGTCCAGGTTGGTGGTGTCGGGCAGGTTGGCGATGATGGCCGTCACCGCCCGAAACGCCCCCGGCATGGTCAGGGCCAGCTT
>JBBQUC010000529.1:0-3190 GCA_038212815.1 Cytophagales bacterium | reverse complement strand
ATTTCGGGCAGGCTGGTCAGGTTAGACAGAAACACGGGTTTGCCCACGCTCATGGCCTCCACAACGGGCAGGCCGAACCCTTCGGTGAGCGAGGGGAATAGAAACGCTTCGCAGTGTTCGTATAGCCACGCTTTGGTTGGCTCATCGACCGCGCCAGTCAGTATCAACTGCTTAGCTACACCCAACTGAGCAGCCTGTTCCCGGATGTGTGCCGCGTAAGGGTGGCTATCGTCGCCCGCCAGTACGAGGGAATAGTCGGGGAAAGCCTGCAAGAGCGGCAACAGCACATGCACATTCTTTTTGGGGTGAATAACGCCGAGAAAGAGAAAAAATGAGTGCGTGAGTGCCGCAACGGAGGGGAGGGGAATGGGGCGTGGGGCAAGGGGTGGCACACCGTTGTAAATTACGTGCAAGGGTTTGTCAACGGTCAGGTGCAGGTGCTGCCGAACAACCGAAGCAGTATAGTTGGAGATGGTGGTTACGGCAGCGGCCTGATCGATGCGCTGTTGCAGACCAGCCAGTTTGCGGGCTTTTTTCTCCGCCGAATAATCGGGCCGGTCCAGAAAGTTCAAGTCGTGGATGGTTAACACCTGCCGCGTTTTTGCCGAGGGTCGATACCCCGAATCCTGGTGGGTACTATGCCACACGCGAAACTCATTGCTCCGCCAGTGTCGCTGCCACCAGGTTACCTCACAGTACTGAACCGTTGGCCCAAATACCCCCAACTGCCCCGGTGGCACCAGAAACGTAAGCGGATTATCGGCAGGCTGCTCGGCCACCAACGCCCGGCCCAGGTGCAGACAAAATTGGCCTAAGCCACTGTTTAAGTCCCGCAATCGCTCAGTATCAATCAGGATATTTTTGGTCATTTCGGGCATTGATAACTACTGACTGACTAAACAACAGCCGGAGTATGGCATAAAGATGGTGGCTTTCGTGGAGGAGAAAAAACTCAGTCCAGCCCGGAATGTCCATTTCACCAACGAGCGGGTGTGCCGCCCGGTGGCTCAACTCCGCATCAGTCAGGCTCATGAGCCGGTTGGTAATCTGCCGTCGCTCAGCCTTAAACTGGTTCAATAGCTGTTGTTTATCGAATGCCAGCCACTCGGCAAAGCCGGGGTCTTCGTCGGCCTGGTAACGGCCAAATACGGGCGGTATATCAGAAGCCAACATAACCGTCAGTCGTTCGGCCTGGAAATAAGCAGTATAGCGACCCATGTGCGCCAACTGCTCAAACACCGACCATTTATCAGGGATGGGCCGGTGGCGGAGTTGGGATTCGGTTCGTGCATCGGCATAGGCCAGCACCGTCTCAAACTGATTGAGCAAGCGGGCCGTTTGGGAGTCGTGTAAGCGAGGCATAGGGGCTGTATGAGGTTATTTACTTCACGGCAACGATAAACCTATTTACTCTTTCATAAACCCCACAATAGCTTCAGCCCAGGCTTCTCCGCAGTCTTCCTGCACAAAATGGCCACCGTTGGCCAGGGTGATATGCCGTTGGTTGGCCGCACCGGGAATAAGCTTCTGTAGCACCTTGTCGGCCCCCGCTGTAATGGGGTCTTTGTCAGAGAAGCAGGTCAGGAATGGCTTTTGCCAGCCCAGCAGCACCTGCCAGGCGGCCCGGTTAGCAGAGGCTGCGGGGTCGGTGGGGGTAGTGGGGACGAGTAGCGGAAACTGCCGGGCGGCCACTTTGTAGCTTTCGTCAGGAAAAGGCGCGTCGTAGGCAGCAACCTCGGCGAGGGTGAGGGTGCGCACACAGCCGCCATTCACAATGTTTCCGGTAGCAAATACCGGCACCGTTTGCGAGAATTGCTGCCACTGTCGGAATGCTTCACCAGCGGGTTGGTCGCCGGTGGGCAGAAAGGTGTTGGCGGCACAAATGCGGGTAAACCGGTCGGGGTTTTCGGCTGCTAGGCGCAGGCCCAGCAGCCCGCCCCAATCCTGACAAACCAGGGTAATCGTGGTTAAATCGAGGGTTTTAATAAAAGCCGTTACCCAGTCTATGTGGCTCTGATACGAGTAGGCAGCAGGATCGGTGAGTTTATCTGACTTGCCAAAGCCAATCAGGTCGGGGGCAATGACGCGGTGCCCAACCCCGGCCACTATCGGAATCATTTTCCGGTACAGGTACGACCAGGTAGGCTCGCCATGCAGCATCAATACGGTATTGGGCGCATCAGCAGGCCCTTCGTCCAGGTAGTGTATTCGCAGACCGTCGAGGTCAACATAGTGGGGGGCAAAAGGGTAGTCGGGCAGGTTACTGAAGCAGTCGTCGGGGGTGCGTAGGGTCTGGGCCATGATTGTTGGGGTAAGCGGATTTCGCTGATTGTCAAAATGCTGCACAATATTCCGTGAAAATGCTGAAACGGCGAACCCAAAGTTCGGATATTTGCCCCATGATTTTACAAAATGACCTAGTGTTACGGGCCGCACGGGGCGAGCAGGTCGAGCGCGTACCCGTTTGGCTAATGCGGCAGGCAGGCCGGATTCTGCCCCAATACCGCGCCGTACGCGAAAAAGCGGGTAGTTTTATCAAGTTAGCCACTACCCCCGAATGGGCCGCTGAGGTCACCATTCAGCCGGTAGATATTCTGGGGGTCGATGCTGCCATTATCTTCTCCGATATTTTGGTAGTGCCCGAAGCAATGGGCTTGCCTTATGAAATGGCCGAACAGCGCGGCCCCGTATTCCCAGCCACGGTTCGCAGCCAGGCCGACCTCGACCGCCTGCACATTGCCGAACCCGAAACCGATTTGGCATATGTGCTGGATGCCCTTCGTATCGTTAAGCGTGAGCTAAACGGCCGCGTGCCGCTGATCGGCTTTTCCGGGGCACCCTTCACCATTTTTTGTTACATGACCGAGGGCAAAGGGTCCAAAACGTTTTCGGTAGCCAAAAAAATGCTCTATACCGACCCTGCCTTGGCCCACGCCCTGCTCCAAAAAATTACCGACAGCACCATTCGTTACCTGCGGGCGCAAGTGCAGGCTGGGGCCGATATGCTCCAGATTTTCGACTCGTGGGCGGGAATTCTCTCCCCGGCACAGTACAGCGAGTTCTCGCTGCCGTATATCCGGCAAATTTGCGACGCGCTCCGGCAAACGCACACCAGCACCCCCGTTACGGTATTTGCCAAAGGTGCGTTTTTTGCCCGCCAGGCCATTGGTCAACTCAACTGTTCGGTGGT
>JBBQUC010000528.1:0-3206 GCA_038212815.1 Cytophagales bacterium | reverse complement strand
CCAAGCCTTTATCAATGAGTAGTTGAATTTTCCCGTCGCCGAGGCTCTCGATATTCATAGCCTTACGCTGGATAAAATGCTCGAACCGCGCCTGCCGCTGGGGTGGGCAAGCTCGCTCGTTAGGGCAATAAAAATGAGCTTCGCCTTCTTTTCTGACCAGTGCCGTTTGGCAGGCCGGGCATACGGTTGGATACACAATAGGCTGGGCAGCAGGCGGTCGTTTAGTGAGGTCAACCCCAGTAATTTTGGGGATAATCTCGCCCCCTTTCTCTACAAACACCGTATCGCCGAGCATCACGCCGAGCCGCTCTATTTCGTTGGCATTGTGCAAGGTAGCCCTTTTCACCACCGTGCCGGCCAGCAAAACGGGTGTGAGCCGGGCAACGGGCGTAACAGCCCCCGTGCGGCCCACCTGATAGGTAATATCGTTGAGGCTAGTGGTTGCAGCAGCAGCTTTGTACTTAAAGGCAATTGCCCAGCGCGGACTTTTGGCCGTATAGCCCAGTTCTCGCTGCTGCTCATAGCGGTTTATCTTAATCACAATGCCATCGGTGTTTAGTGGCAGCGTAAACCGTTTGGTTTCCCACTCGGCAATGTACCCCATTACGGCGGCAATATCGGCGCATTTTTGCCAGGTGGGCGATACATTGAAGCCCCAATTGGCCAACTGAATCAGGCTCTCTTCGTGGGTCTGAAAAACGGCCTCATCCGACAGAAACGAATATACGTAACAATCGAGCCGTCGCTTGGCTACTGCCGATGAATCTAATTGCTTAAACGCACCCGAAGCCGCATTGCGTGGGTTAGCCAGCAACTGCTCGCCAATGTCTTCGCGCTCTTTGTTGATGCGCTCGAACTCCGCCAGGGGCATAAATCCTTCGCCCCGAACCTCGAACAATAGCGGTAACCCCTCGCCTACTACCCGCAACGGCATGGTCCGAATGGTACGAATATTACTCGTTATATCGTCGCCCCGTACCCCGTCGCCCCGCGTAACGCCCTGCACAAACAAGCCATTTTCGTACCTCATGCTCAGGGCTACCCCATCAAATTTTTGTTCGCAGATATAGGCATATTCAGCCCCGTTCAGCCCTTTACGCACCCGATTATCGAACTCAATGAGGTCGGCTTCGGAGTAGGTATTACCGAGGGATAGCATTGGAAAACGGTGATAAACGGTGGCAAACTCCTTGCTGATGGAGCCACCCACCCGCAGCGTTGGCGTATCGGGCAAGCGGAGGTTGGGGTATTGCTTTTCAAGCGCGGTGAGTTCTTCCAGGAGACTATCGAAGGTAAAATCATCTACTTCTGAAAGGCTGTGCTGGTAGTACTGCTGGTTATAGTAATTGAGCCGGTCGGTCAGGTAGGCAATACGCTGTTGCGGAGTCATCTGGGTTTGGGCTTACAGGATGCAGGGTAAACCAACAGCGAATATGGGTTGATTTCGGCATTCAGGCAAAAAAAGGGTAGTTTTACCAACTGATTCTTACTAACTCAATCTGAAACGCCCGTTTATGCCCCAACCTCTGGTTGCTCCTTCGCTACTGGCGGCTGATTTTGCCAATCTCCAGCGCGATCTGGAACTGATTAACCGGAGTGAAGCCGACTATCTGCACTTCGATGTGATGGATGGCGAGTTTGTTCCCAATATCTCGTTTGGCTTTCCATTGCTGGACGCGGTGCACCGGCATTGCCAGAAACCCATTGACGTTCACCTGATGATTACCCGCCACGAACGCTATATCGAGTCGTTTGCCAATGGCGGAGCAGCCGTGATTTCGGTGCATTATGAAGCCTGCACCCACCTGCACCGCACCCTGAGCCAGATTCGGGAGCTAGGGTGTCGGGCTGGGGTAGCCCTCAATATGCAAACGCCCGTCAGCCTGCTCGAAGATGTGCTGGATGTAATCGATGTGGTGTTGATTATGACTATAAATCCGGGTTTTGGTGGGCAAAAACTGTTACCTCTGTCCATTCCGAAAGTCAGAAAGCTGCGGCAACTGCTCGATGCCCACCGCAGCCCGGCCCTGATTGAGGTAGATGGCGGGGTTGGCCCAGCCAATGCCGCTACCCTGATTCGTGCGGGTGCCGATATACTGGTGGCGGGCAGTTCGGTCTTTGGTGCCGCCGACCCGGTCGCTGCGATCCGGCAACTCAAAGAAACACAAACCGTCTCTATTCTATAAATTAACCGTACCTGATATTCCGTTCTGCATACTTAGCT
This sequence comes from Cytophagales bacterium, assembly GCA_038212815.1. Taxonomy (GTDB): domain Bacteria; phylum Bacteroidota; class Bacteroidia; order Cytophagales; family Spirosomataceae; genus JBBQUC01. The sequence continues at coordinate 982 of JBBQUC010000528.1, read as the reverse complement.
CAAAACCATGAAGAAATCTCTCGTTGCAGGTCTGCTGGGCCTACTTTTTCTGACCAATGCCTGCCGAAAGACATCGGATCAAACGACCACCACGACCACCGTTCCCACCGATTCGGTTCTGTCAGGAAACACCGCCTACCGCGCTCCCGACTGGGCTAAAAATGCTGCTATCTATGAAGTAAACACCCGGCAGTTTTCGGAAGCAGGGAATCTGAAAGCTGTTGAAGAGCAACTCCCCCGGCTGAAAGAAATGGGGGCCGATGTTATCTGGCTGATGCCCATCTACCCCATCAGCAAAACCAACAGCAAAGGTTCACTTGGTAGCCCCTACGCCGTGTCGGACTATACAGCGGTTAACCCCGCCTACGGCACCGTTGCCAATGTAAAGACCCTGGTTGCCCGGGCGCACGCCCTGGGCCTGCATGTTATTCTCGACTGGGTGCCCAACCATACGGGCTGGGATAACCCCTGGATTAAGCAGCACCCCGACTGGTACACCCAGGTGAAGGGCAAAATCACCTCGCCCCTCGATGAAAAAACAGGCAAACCCATTGGCTGGGCCGATGTAGCCGACCTGAACTACAGCAACCCATCCCTGCGGAAGGCCATGCTCGACGCACTCCAGTTCTGGGTAAAAGAGTGCGACATCGACGGGTATCGCTGCGATGTGGCGGGTATGGTTCCCGACGATTTCTGGGCCGATGTACGCCCCGCCCTCGACAAAATCAAGCCAGTTTTTATGCTTTCGGAGAACGAAGACCGGCCCCAGGAACTGGCCGTTTGTTTTAACATGAACTACGGCTGGGCCATGCACACTACGCTCAAAGCCATTGCCAAAGGTGCCCGCCCAGCCCTGTCTATCGACACGCTGGTAGCCAAAAACCGATCAACCTTCCCTAAAGGTGCCTACCAGATGCTCTTTACCCAAAACCACGATGAGAACACCTGGAATGGCACCCTCACCGAATCGTTCGGGGCCGGA
>JBBQUC010000527.1:0-3225 GCA_038212815.1 Cytophagales bacterium | reverse complement strand
AGCGGCTACCTGCCAGCAGGCTCTGCTGGGGCATATTGTTCCGTTTTGGCTGAAATACAGTCGCGACGAGCAGTGTGGCGGTTATTTTGATAGTCTGACGAGCCGGGGTGAATCGCTGGATGCCGATAAGGTAGTGGCCAGGCAGGCCGAGCAGGTCTGGAGTTTTGCCTACCTCTTCAACGAGATTGATGCCCGTCCTGCCTGGCTCGCCCACGCGCAGGCGGGGGCCGATTTTCTGTCTCAGTTTGCCCATGCCGATTCGGGGTTGTGCCACAGTGCGGTTGACCGCCGGGGCCGGGGGGTGATGGGTAATCAGTTCCAGACCGATTGTTCGGTGGCGATGGCCTACGCACAAATGCATCGCGCTACCGGCAACGACGAATGGGCCATGTTAGCCAAGCAGCTATTTCGGCAAGCAACTGAGCAGCGGGCTACACTCCAGGCCGCGCAGTCGGCTCGGCTTGGCGGCCTTCGGCAGTGGCGGCACCTGGCTGAGCCGGTAGCCCTGCTACAGACCATACTGGCCCTGCAACCCTACCTTAGACCCGACGAGTGGAAAGAATCCCTCGACTCGGTACTTCATGAAGTACTCCACGATTTTTTAGACAAACGGCAGGATATACTGCGCGAATCTATTCTACCCGACGGGGCTTTCTGCAACACTCCCCAGGGCCGCCGACTCAGTACCGAACTAACGTTTGCCGTGATTGAGCCACTACTCGAGTTAGCCCATGTGACTGCGAACCGAAAATTAGCCATTCAGGTGATGGCGTGGGCGTTGCACCTCTGCGAGTGCACCTGGGACGATTTGGCGGGGGGGCTGGTGCAGTGGGTGGACGTGAGGCAGCAGCCAATAGCGGCAGTTGGCTGGAACTATCGATTGGCTTCGGTACATCTGAATGCGTTGACCGCGCTGACAAAAGGGTATTTTTACACTCATCACCCCGATGCACTCAAGTGGATCAAACGCGTGGCCGACTATACGCTGGCTCATTTTACCGACCAGAACCATAAAGCCTGGCACCCGCTTCTCGATGCGAATAACAGACCCCTGCTGCTGCTGAAAGCTACCCCCGAACAGGGCCTTTATCCCTACATCAAAAACCTGACCGAAACCTGGCGTACCCTCGACCAGTGCGCCAAACTACAGCCTGTAGGGCCTAATGCCCCTCTTTTAACCGCTAACCCGCTCATCCGCCAGTCGGCCAGATAGGTATTCTTAAGTCCGCCCAATACTATCGGTTAATACCTGGTAAACCTGAAGCAAATCTGGAGTTGGGGCCAGGTAGTACTCGTGGCGGGCCAGGGTGGCTTCATCGCCCCGGCGGGCCGGGCCGGTTTGCACCTCGGCGGGGTCATCGGCGAGCAGGGCTTTACGGATGGTTTCGCGGATCAAGGGTTTTAGTAACGCAAACTCCAGGTTTTCGGCATCGGTTAGGGTTTTGGCCAGGGCCATAACGTGGTTGGTAAAATTGCCCGCAAACACAGCCGCTACGTGCAGGGCTAGCCGCTCGTGCGAGTTGACCAGATAGACAATCTGACTCATATCCTGCCCCATCAACACCAATTGCGACTCCGACTCCGCATCACTGGCTTCAATACACAGCGGAATTTGCGCAAAGGGTAGCAGCGATTGCCCCCGGCTAAACGTTTGGAGGGCATAAAAAACGCCCGTCCGCACCGGAACATCACTGTAAGTGGCTATCCATTGCCGGAGTTGATCTACGGATAAGCTGCCAGCCGTGTGTACCAACAGGGCATTGGCGGGCAACACTAGCCGGGCGCAAATAGCCTCGATGGCATCGTCGGGAACGGCCAGCACGAATAACTCCGAGGGGCTATCGGCAAAGTTCAGTTCACTATGCGGCTGGGCATCATAGAGCATGCTCACCAACTGCCGGGTGTGGGCAAGTTGGCGGCTATACACTTCATTTACATGATGGCCCGCGTTTTCCAGGGCCGGGGCCAGGTGCCAGGCCAGATTACCCGCACCGATAAAGGTGATTTCCATAGACGTGCGCAAAAATAAGCAATTTGCCCGCAGTCAGTCAACATACTAATTGTCAATCTGAGGTATAGAATACAAGCAAATTTACCTATATTACACGCTGATTTGGTGCAACCACCTTGTCTTAACAAAGTACAGAACGGGTTCCCACTGCTCCCACTGCTCCCAGGGTCGGATGGTCATTCCGGTCAATACGCATTTTATACCTTAACGCTCAACAAGCAATACGATGGCCCTTCAACTCCTGCTTGCCGATGACGACGACGACGATTGCCTCTTTTTTAAACAAGCCCTGGCAGAGCTGCCATTACTGACTCACCTGACGAACGTACAGGACGGGGAGCAACTCATGCACTGGCTCACAACCAACACCGGGCCACTGCCCGATGCCCTGTTTCTCGACCTCAATATGCCCCGCAAAGGCGGCTACGACTGTTTGGTAGAAATAAAAGCCGACCAACGGCTCCGGCAGCTTCCCGTCATCATCCTCTCGACCTCCTTTGAGAAAGAGATGGCCGACCAGCTTTACAAAAAAGGAGCACTCAGCTGCGTGATCAAACCGGCTAATTTTTCGCAACTCAAATACGTTATTCAGCAGGCACTTTCGTTACTAACTCCTGCGAATGGTACACAGTCGGTAACAGAGGCCGTTGTTCGTAACGAGTAGCCTAACCCTAATTTCATCATGAAAGAAGACGGAAAAATCCTATCCAAAAATCTATTTCCCGTCGTGGGGATTGGCGCATCAGCGGGCGGGCTGGACGCTTTTCGAAAAGTACTCCAGGCCATTCCCGAAACATCAGGCATGGCTTATGTGCTGGTACAGCACCTGGCCCCCACCCACGAAAGCATGTTGCCCGAACTGCTGCAAAAAGTTACGCCTATTCAGGTTTTGGAAATAGTGGACGAGGTTAAAATAGAGCCTGACCATATTTACGTCTTACCGAGTAATAAAATGCTGGTCGCCAACGATGGCGTGTTACAGTTAAGCCCCCGGAGTACCAAAAAAAATGAAATCAACCTGCCCATCGACCTTTTTTTTACCTCGCTGGCCGAAATTCATCAAAGCCATGCCATTGGCGTGGTCTTGTCTGGCACGGGCAGTGATGGCACCAACGGCTTAAAAGCCATCAAAGACAACGGGGGCCTCACCTTTGCCCAGGACGAAGCCTCTGCCGCCCACGATGGCATGCCCAGCAGTGCGGTGCAGGCGGGGG
>JBBQUC010000526.1:0-3246 GCA_038212815.1 Cytophagales bacterium | reverse complement strand
TGCCAGAAAGGAGGGGTAATAACGAGTATCAGGCGGTAGCCGGTTCGGTTCCAGACCCCGTCGTTGTTAGCCCCAATGATATGGAGGGTATAGTTGCCGGATGGCACGTTGGTATAGCTGGCAAAGGGTCGGTTACCGGCCTGATTCCAATGCTCTTCAAACCCCTCCAGACGATACGCATATTGATTGCCGGTTGGATTGTCGAAGTTCAGCACGGCCATATCGAAGGTAAAACTGTTCTGGGTGTAATCGAGCCAAATAGCGGGCGGATTCACTACTTGAGCACGCAGCAACTCCTGCCCTTTTACCCGAAACGAAGTCAACATAATGGGGGGCACCACCTGGTTCATCCGCATGGCTCCAGGCAGTACTGACACCAGCCCTCGCCCCGCCCCAAAATAAATTCGGCCGGTAGAGTCACGGGCAATTGAACCCGATTCAAACTCCAGTGGGATAACCCCATCGTCACTATCGAAGGCTGTAATCCGTAATGACCTGGTATGGACGCAGGCCAGCCCCTGGCTGGTACTCACCCAAAGCGTATCGCCCACTACCAGCACAGCCGCTATGTCATTGCTGGGCAGCCCATCATGCAGGGTAAAGCTTCTGAATTGGCCTGTGTGTTGGTCTAAACGGGCCAGCCCATTATCCGTAGCCATCCACATATACCCCTGCGCATCTTCGGCAAAACCCGTTACCCCTTCGTCAGGTATGCTGTTGGGGTTGTCTTCTTCTTGAGCAAATGTTGCCAGAAGCCGTAAATCCGGGCTAATTTTATAAACCGGACTCAATCCACCGATCCACAGGTTGCCATGCCGATCCAGATGCAGGTGATTGTAGTTTTTACCGGGTAGTTTACGGATGCGCTCGTCGTTGTACTGGTTACTAAACAGGCCAGTACGGGGGTCATAAATCGTCAATTTCTCATTGGTGCCGAAAAAGATGCGGCCATCCTGGCTCTCCAGGATGGCGAACACTTCGTTGCCCGCCACAAAATTACGTTGCTTACCCCGTGTGTCTCCCGCCATACTTACACACGGAATCTGGTCGAACCGCTTCGTAGCCAGATTAAACCGGCTCAATCCCTTTTCGCCACCGGCCCATATAGTCCCCTGCCTGTCGGCTAATACGGAGAACAGTAAATCGACCCCCAGGCTATTCAGCCGGGCAGGGTCATGGCGGTAAAGCCGATACGACTGGGTACTGGTGGTAATCTGAAGTAAGCCCTCTCGGGTCGCTACCCACAGGTTGTTTTTGGCATCAACAGAAAGTTCGTCGGCATCCAGGCCCTGCGAGGTCGCGGGACGATAACCGATTTCATCAAAAATTAGATGAAACTTCTCGACCCGTGGGTTGAACCAGTTTATCCCCACATCGTCGGTCACAATCCAGACAATGCCATTCCGGTCTTCAAAAAGGCCTTTTATGCAGTTACAGCCCAAGCTGCGCAGGTTAGACTCATCGCTCCGGTAGGGAGTAAAGGTGTTTGTAGCCGGGTTATAGTGATGCAACCCGCCACTACCTAACCCCACCCACAAATCACCGGTGGTGGTAAACAGCAGCGAGGCCACCGATTGGTTGATGTCTAGTTGGGGTAGGTGCCGAAATCGGCCCGATGCGGGAGATAGCAGGGCTACATGCCCCCCTTGCGTACCAACAATCAACTCACCGGTACGGGTATCATGGGCTAATGCCTCCACATACTCGTCGGGGAGCGATTGCGCGGCTGTCGGTCGGTGCCGAAACGCCCGAAACTGCTTCGTATGCCAATTATAGGCATACAGCCCCGCCTGCGTGCCCAGCCAAACGGTGGGGCCAGCGACCAGTAAAGCGCGGATGTTGTTAGCCCCCGTCTGCGAAGCCGAATCGGTCGGAATACGAAGCAGGTACGCCTTTTCGGTAACAGGGTCGAACTGCACTACCCCCGCTTTAGTACCACACCAAAGTTGACCATCGGCAGTCTCGCCAATGGTGCGAATATACTGGCTATTCTTTGCGCTCAGTGTATCGAAAAGATACCGTTTGAAGGTCTGGCTTAGCGGGTCATACCGGTTCAGCCCCGTTTCGGCACCTACCCACAGGATACCATTTTTGGCCGTATAGACAGACCGCAGTACCCGGTGCGACAGTGAACGGGGATCACCACCCTGCCGGGTAAAGTTGCGGCAGGTACGGCCATCGTAGCGGGTTAGCCCATTTACCGTGCTGATCCAGATAAAGCCGTTCATATCCTGAGTTAGGCCCGTGGCAAAGTTAGCGGCCAGCCCCTGTCGTATGGTAAGCCGCTGAAACAAACGGGTGGGGGTAGGCAACTGGCTCGGTTGTGCCAGAATCTCCTGTTTCTGACAGCTGAAGAGCCAGAGAAAGAGTAAGAAACCAAAATGGAGCCGATTCTTCACAATGGAAATGAGCCAACAGGGCGTGTTTGCTACTATGTGACTCTGGAAACAGATTGTCAATAATAGCCTTTTTGCACTAGTTATCAGCCAAAAGGCACCAGTTATTAACTTTATCTTTCATAATGCCCAGTATTTGACGAAGTTGCTGCGTCAGAGATGACCTATGAGGAATGAAAAAATTAACTAAACGGCGAACGATCCCAACTGACCCGCTTTCTTACCGAGCATTGGTAAGAGAGTTGGAAACAGAAAAGGCCATTACCTTTTTTGCTACCTCGCTCATTACGCAATCGACTATTGAACAGGTACTCTGGGATGTCGTCAAAAATTGCATTAGTCGACTCCATTTTGTGGACTGCGTAATTTACTGGCTCGATCAGGAACGGGGCGTACTGGTGCAAAAAGCCGCCTACGGCCCGAAAAGCCCGGATGCCTATACCATTGTCGAACCCATTGAGATTCCACTGGGTAAAGGCATTGTTGGGGCTGTTGCCGCCAGCAGACGGGCCGAACTGATTGCCGATACATCGCAGGATAACCGATACATTCAGGATGATGCAGCCCGCCTGTCGGAGATTAGTGTGCCTATTCTGTCAGATGGCAACGTAATTGGGATTATTGATGCGGAGCATCCCGAGTTGAATTTCTTTCAGCCCAGTCACTTAAAAATTCTGACGACCGTAGCCATGCTCTGCTCCCAGAAAATTAAACAGGTAGAGACGGAGCAGGCCTATCAACGGGCTGAGCGGCAACTGATGGAGACCAACAAACGGGTGGCCGAAACCAAATTGCTGGCCCTGCGCATGCAGATGAATCCGCATTTCATCTTTAACAGTCTCAATTCCAT
>JBBQUC010000525.1:0-3254 GCA_038212815.1 Cytophagales bacterium | reverse complement strand
CAGGCTTATAACGGCGTGTTCGCTGAAGAATTAACTCGCTGGAGCATTGACTTCGAGAAGGCTTCCCGCCCCGAATCAGCTCAGGGTTTTGTACCAGTAGCCAAGCGATGGGTAGTAGAACGGAGCATTGCTTGGACTAAGTTATTCCGACGCAACGTCAAAGATTATGAGTATCCGGTATCTTCTTCGGTAAACTGGCATAATTAAGCCAATATTCAGATCATATTGCAACGCATACAACCCCAACGCCAAACTTAATTTCCCAACACGCTCTAAGGTTAATAGTTTGCGGTTGAGCATTCGTGCTGTAAATTTGGGTGAATCTTACGTAAAACTTGCTACCATGCAAACTTCCCGTCACCTCGTTGTACTTTTGGCCTGTCTGCTCGTCACCGCATTGCCCGGGCTGGCTCAGAAATCAAAATCGACTAACCCACCGGCTGCGGGTTTCGACATGTCAGGATCTGACCCCCGTGCCGTGCAGATTGCTGATGAGGTAATGCAAGCTATGGGCGGGCGAAAAGCCTGGGACAATACCCACTTTATTAGCTGGAATTTTTTCGGTAACCGCCGGTTGGTGTGGGATAAATGGAGCGGGAATGTACGGGTCGATAACCTTAAAAATGACCAAACCGTTATGCTGAATATAAACACCGATCAGGGCCGCGTGTTTCGGAACGGCAAAGAAGAAACCAACCCCGATTCAGTGGCTAAGTTTGTGAAAGCCGCCAAAGGAGCCTGGATTAATGACTCGTACTGGCTGGTGATGCCCTTCAAACTAAAAGACTCTGGCCTGACGCTCAAGCACCTCGGCGAGGAGAAAACAGATACCGGTCAGGATGCCGATCTGCTGCAAATGACCTTTAAAGGAGTAGGCAATACCCCTGACAATAAGTATAAAGTATGGGTGGACAAAGCTACGCACCTGGTAACACAGTGGGCCTATTACCCTAAATTTACCGATGAGAAACCCGGTTTTACCCTACCCTGGACCGACTACCAGAAGCATGGCAGCATTTTGCTGTCGGGCAAGCGCGGCACCCGCGAGTTGACCGATATACGGGTCTATAATGGTCTGCCAGGCGAGGTATTCACTGCCTTCGATCGCTCCGATTTGAGCCGCTACCCTGAAGCCAACTAACGAAACCACAACCCTACACGGCCTGTTTATGCAGGATATGGTAGTACCTATTTATACCCCAACCAGTCAGCAAACGGCTGACAAACAGCTCGGCAAAACCGGCGTTTTGATTGTAAACCTCGGCACGCCCGATAGCCCTTCGGTGCCGGATGTCCGCAAATACCTCCGCGAATTTTTGATGGATGGGCGAGTCATCGATATTCCACTGATATCGCGTACGGTACTGGTCAATGGCATTATTGCGCCGTTTCGGGCACCAAAATCGGCTAAAATTTACAACCAACTTTGGCAAGAAACTGGCTCACCCTTGAAATACTATGGCCATGCCGTAGAGCGACTGCTACAGCAAGCCCTTGGCACTGACTATATAGTGCGGCTAGCGATGCGATACCAAAGTCCCAGCATTCAGGCGGGTTTAGCCGAGTTTCAACAACTGGGCCTGAGTGAGTTAATCATCATCCCATTTTTTCCGCAGTATGCTTCGGCCAGTACGGGGTCGGTGTATGAGAAGGTAATGGCGGTGCTGAAAGACTGGCAGGTGATGCCCCAACTCCGGTTTGTGAACAGTTTTCATAACCACCCTAAGTTTATCGAGGGCTTTACCCAGTTAGGCCGTAAGTACCTGGCCGAGCGCAACTACGATCATGTACTGTTCAGCTACCACGGCCTGCCTGAACGCCAGATTCGGAAGGGCGACGTAACGAAGCAGGTCTGCCAGTTTGGAGCTTGCTGCGGCACCTTACACGCGATGAACCAGCACTGCTACCGGGCGCAATGCTTCGAAACGACTCGGCAGTTGGTGGCCCAACTGGGTATTCCCGAAGGACAGTACACCACCTCCTTTCAGTCTCGGCTGGGCAACGACCCTTGGGTAAAACCTTATACCGACGAGGTGATACCGGAGTTAGTCTCAACTGGGGCCAAAAGTGTACTGGCGTTCTCCCCCGCGTTTGTGGCCGATTGTCTGGAAACGACTATCGAAGTTGGGGAAGAGTACAAAGAGTTATTCGAGAAAGCGGGAGGTCATCACTGGCAACTCGTAGAAAGCCTGAACGACAGCCCACTCTGGATCGAGACGCTTGTTGATTTAGTAAAGAGGTAAGTTAAGCTGCGGGTAAGCTTATAGCAAAGCGGCCGCTTCTTTGGCAAAATACGTTAATATCACCTTTGCTCCGGCGCGTTTAATAGCCAGGAGCGACTCCATCATGGCCCGCTCACCGTCGAGCCAGCCGTTTTGGGCAGCGGCTTTAATCATGGCGTATTCGCCACTGACGTTATAAGCCGCAATGGGCACATCGAAATTATCACTCAGGAGCTTAATGATGTCCAGGTAGGCGAGGGCGGGTTTTACCATCAGAAAATCGGCTCCTTCGGCATAATCCAGTTCGGCTTCAATCAGGGCTTCGCGGCTGTTAGCGGGGTTCATTTGGTACGTTTTTTTATCGCCAAACTTGGGGGCCGAATTGAGCGCGTCGCGGAAAGGGCCATAAAATGCACTGGCGTACTTGGCAGCATACGACATGATGGCCACGTGCTGAAAGCCGTTTTGGTCAAGCACCTGCCGTAAATACCCCACCCGTCCATCCATCATGTCTGACGGCCCTAGCATATCGGCACCGGCCTGAGCCTGCGCCAGAGCCATTTTTCCCAGCACTTCCAGCGTCTCATCATTCAGAATCCGTCCGTTCTCTACAATGCCGTCATGCCCGTCTGAGCTGTACGGATCCATCGCCACATCGGTCATCACCAGCACATCGCGAAAACGGTCTTTAATGGCCCGCACTGTACTGAGGTATAACCCATCGGGGTTATGACTTTCGGTAGCCATTTTGTCTTTTTTACTTTCCGGCAAATTCGGAAACAGGTCGAATGCGTTAATCCCCAAATCTACACACTGCGCTATCTCGTCCAGCAGCAAATCGGGCGAAAAGCGGTAAATACCAGGCATTGAGGCTACTTCACGTTTCACCTGTTGCCCTTCCATCACAAACAGAGGCAGAATAAAATCGGTGGGGTGCAGCCGGGTTTCCTGCACCATATCGCGGATAGCGGCTGAGTGCCGGTTCCGGCGCGGGCGACGGGGAAGATGTATCATTACATAATTAGTTTAAAC
>JBBQUC010000524.1:0-3262 GCA_038212815.1 Cytophagales bacterium | reverse complement strand
TTGGGCAGGTCGCGGACGTGGCCAAAACTGGATTTTACGGTAAAGTCTTTACCGAGGTAGCCTTCAATGGTTTTCGCCTTGGCTGGCGACTCCACTATGACCAGATTTTTTGACATACTTTCAGCATTCAGGTTGTTGAATCATCTATTGCCAGTGCCCCCTAACAGCAACCCGGCAAAGGCAAGCCAGACAGTTTCGGGCCAAAGATAGGCGCAAAACCATTCGGCACCACCATGTTGGGCAGCGGGTGTACAGTGCAGGAAGTAGAGAGGAGGTTACGTTAAGCTAACAAAAAGCCGGAAATGAACGTTCGGCAAGGCATATAAAACAGCCTACATATAAGCTAAACTGTTCATTTCTGAACAGCGGCCAGCACCCGTTTAATCAACTCATTCGGCGAGCCATTGTGCCACCGCCACACAATCACTATATCGTGGTCGGGGTCGATCCAGATGGTATTTTGTCCTGCACCCAGGGCGGCAAAGCTACTGGCAGGAGCATCGGGCCAGGCTTTTTGGGCCGGTTGGCCGCTGCCCGTATTAAGCCACCACAAATACCCATAGCCGGGGTTAACCAGACCAGGGGTTGTTGCCTGCTTTACCCAATCCGACGAGACAAGCTGGCGATTACCCCACTGACCCTGCCGCAGCAATAAATAGCCAAACCGGGCTTCGTCGCGGGTGTTGATCCAGAGGCCACCGCCCCAGCGGGTGCCGCCACTCACCGACGGCATAGGCCGTTTGTCAATATCGGCCACTGCCGTCGGATACGAGATGTACTGCCATGTATCCGACGCACCAATAGGGATCATGATCTCATCGCGCAGCACGTCGGGCAGCGGTTTTTTCCAGACCCGCAGCATCGACAGGGAAAAGCGGTTGATTCTCACATCATTATATTCATAAAATGTGCCGGGCCGCTGACTGGCGCGGGATTTTCGTTCACCCTTGCCAAAAGCCTCCTTACCCACAAAATCGGCATTTTTGCCCCACATCTCGCCTTCCCACTCGCTGGTTTGTTGGGCATGGTGCGCCCAGGTAATGAGTCGGTTATGCGGTGAGTCATACCCGCCATCGCGAATGAGCCTACCCACTGGCTGATGAACGCTGCCAATCAGTCGGCGGTCGATAGTAACGCCGAGTATGGTTGACAGCACACTTTTAGCCACGCTGTAGGTAGGATCGGCCTGATGGGTATCGCCCCACTCAGCCACCACGTAGCCATGCCGGAGAATAATGCCGTTGGTAGCCGCCCGACTGGCTGGCATGGGGCCGAGCAGTTTCCCGAAGATTTCTTCCTGGGTTGAAAACGTGGGGGTCATCTGGGTCGTCTCCTGGGTTTTGGCCCAGGCTACCGCGTCGGCCAGTTTAGCCCCATCCATACCCACCTGTTCCGGTTGTCGCGTAGCCCAGGCATCGCCCGCAGGCGGAAAATACAGGGCCGACGGTGCAGGCCGGTGGCAGGATGACAGACCAACGAGGATGAAGAAGAGACGAAATAGGTGTTTCATGGGTCGAAGGCTTTACTTCCGGTAATCCAACGCTGGCTTGCGATTGCCCAACAGGGCTTCGTATTTGAAATTACTACCCCGGGCGGCTTGCCAGTCGGCGCGGGCTTTGGCAATCAGCGCAGGGTCGTTCAATAGGTCAATAGCGGTGAGGGCCAAGGTTTTGGCAGCTACCATCATGCCTTTCTGACCAATGGTTGTGCCACTGGCAGCCACCGCCTGCCAACTGTGAGCGGCTGTTCCAGGCACCCAGGTAGCGGCTCCCAGCCCTACGGTTGGCACAGCCCAACTCACATCACCCACGTCGGTCGAGCCGCCACTGACCGGGTCATTGCCTTTATTCACAAATGGTGCCACCGTCTGAGCCTCGGCAGGTTTATGGAGCGACCCAAACGACGCGCCAAAAGTTTCGCCAATCTGTTCGGCCCATTTGGTTTCGTCGGGGGTGTAGGTTACGCCCCCCACCAGGCTTAGGTTTTTGTGCATCACCCGCGCCAGCGTCTCTACCGGCAGCAGATTAAACACCCCACCAATCACCTCTACTTCCATCTTGGTTTCGGTGCCGAGGGCGGCTCCTTCGCCCGCTTTAACAATCCGCTTCCAGATGTCCTGCAACACGGTGCGGTCTTTCTGGCGGCAGTAGTAATACACCTCGGCAAAGTCGGGTACCACGTTCGGAGCCTCGCCCCCCCGTGTAATGATATAATGCACACGGGTATCGGAGGGGATATGCTCGCGCATCATGTTTACCATGTAGTTCATCGACTCCACAGCATCGAGGGCTGAGCGGCCCCGCTCTGGAGCGGCAGCGGCATGGGCCGATACGCCCCGAAACCGAAACTTGGCGGTGATATTGGCCAGCGATGTACCGGCACTGGCTCCGTTAGCATCGGCAGGGTGCCAATGCAACACCACATCGGTGCCGTCGAAAAGCCCTTCGCGCACCATGTACACCTTGCCGGAGCCACCCTCTTCGGCGGGGGTGCCATAGAGTTTGATCGTGCCGGTTTTACCCGCCTGCTGGAGGTAGTTTTTCACGGCAATGGCCGAGGCCACCGATCCCGTACCGAACAAATTGTGCCCGCAGCCATGCCCAGCCTTGCGCCCTTCTACGGGCTTACGCTCTGGCAGGGCATCTTGCGAGAGACCCGGCAGCGCATCATATTCGGCCAGTATACCAATAACCGGCTTGCCCGACCCATAGGTAGCCACAAAGGCGGTAGGCATGCCCGCCACGCTCGCCTGTACGGCAAAGCCAGCAGCCTTTAATTCGTCCTGTAACAGGGCCGAACTTTTGGTTTCCTGATAGCCTACCTCCGCAAACTCCCAGATTTGGCGGGAAATGCCTCCGTAATGAGCAGCCTGTTTGTCTAATCCAGCCAGCACGGCAGCTTGTTCTTTAGTCGGCAATTGCGCCTGGGCCACTGAGGCCATTAGCATCAGTATCGGTAAGCAATGAGAAAAGCGAGTCATACAGTTGTTTAGTTATGTTTCCTGGCTAAAAATAGCAATTCGGTGGTAAAGACGCGCCAGCTACTCCTTTTTTCTCCCAATTTATACCCCACTTCGGTATAAACCAAGCTGGGCAGCGTTTAGTAATCGCCCTTTGTGGACTGTCTTTTTCTTTACTCCTACTGACCATGCACCAAAACCGACGCGATTTTCTGAAACAGGCGGGGACACTCACTGCCAGTGCCGCCCTGATTGGCTCGACCGATTTACTGGCTGAGCCGACCAAACTGATTACTCCCTTTG
>JBBQUC010000523.1:0-3262 GCA_038212815.1 Cytophagales bacterium | reverse complement strand
GCACTACAATGCCAGCATAGACAGTTGTCTCGAATTTATTGAAGGAAATGTCGCAACCGGCAATGGTTTCGGGTGGGCGGCTGAGCGGCTCGTGGCGGAGTTGTGTTCGTAGTTGCTGCTGGAGCGTAACGGCTTCGGCGGGCGACACATTCCAGTTATGAAGAGGCAAATAAGTAGCCATTTTTTAAAAGCATTTATACCAGTATCTTTGTCAGACCAAGCATTGTAGTCTCATTCCTGTGTCATTCCTTACGAATATCCATACATGCTTACGTCCACCCAAACAGTAGCCCACAATATGCCGTTACTGAAGCGGCTCGTCGATTTTATTCCGGTTCCAGTTATTCTTTACGAGTTTAAAGACGGCACCCCCTCTCATTTATATCTCAATAAACAGTTTTTGGCGGTCATTGGCTATTCGCTGGATGAAATACCGGGCATCAATGAGTGGTTCGATATAGCCTACCCCGACCCAGCCTACCAGAAAACAATCCGGCAGTACTGGGCTTCTCAGGCCGATAAAAAGCAACGCACCGGCTCCACCTTTATTGAATCGGTGCAGGCCTGCGTTCGCTGTAAAGACGGAAGCGATCGCTGGTTTGAGATTGAAGCCGGTGAGTGGACTGATACCATTGGCATCACTACCTTCATGGATATTGATGATTTAATCCGCCAAAAACAATACCTCGAACAGCTTAACGCGGTCAAAGACAAACTCTTCTCGGTCATCTCGCACGATGTTCGCGCACCGCTGGCCAGTTTGCAGGCCATACTGACCCTGGTTGAATCCGGCGATTTGTCGCCTGAGAAACTGCGGGAGGTCATTCCGCTCCTTAGCCAGCAGCTCACCCATATTTTTGCCTTGTTCGACAATCTATTTTTATGGGCCTCTAAACAGTTGGTCACTCATAAAACCCCGCCCATCCCGTTTAATATGCCTGATTTGATCGATCAGAATATCGGGCTATTACAGCTAGTAGCCCAGCAGAAAAAAATTACCATTACAACGGTTCGACAGACCCTCCTGGCAGTACTCGCTGACCGCGAAATGGTGGATATTATTTTCAGAAATATCCTGAGCAACGCCATCAAATTCACCCCCACGGGCGGCACCATCACTATTCAATACCAGCAACACGGGCGAATGGGCCATATCGAAGTGCTTGATACTGGGATTGGCATAAGTCAGGAAACCATTGGCAAAATTGCGCGCCGGGAAATGCTGACCAGCCAGCCCGGCACCGCCAACGAAAAAGGGACGGGCCTGGGTCTGGTGTTTTGTCAGGAAACCATCGAAGCTATTGGAGGCAGCCTATCCATCACCTCTGCCCCCGGTCAGGGGAGTCGGGTAGGATTTAGTGTGCCGCTGGTATCCTCAAAGAACTGACTTTTGCAGTCGGTCATACTCGGCCTGCAACGTCTTTAGTCTCTGGCTCAACTTGCCATATACCTCCTGCTGCTGGTTGGTGGGGGGTGCATCGGAACTGGCGTTCAGGCTTTCTTTCGAGATGGTGAGCAGCCGCTCCATTACCTGCGCTGGATTGCGAAAAATATCCATTCTGGCCCCCGTCTGATACACATCGTGCAGTTGCGACTCGATGCGCCATAACTTATCTTCCGCTGCTTTATTGGCAGGCGAAGGGTTGGTCAGGAGTTTGGCGCGGGTGCGCTCCAGAGCATCAATCAGCATAAACGTCTCTCGGATGGAGCGATAAACCTTCTGCCCAAACCCGTACTGCTTCTGAATATCGGCCAGGGTATGTTTGGTGTTCGGGTCTTTCAGCACGGTCAGTTTCTGCTTCTGGGTTTGCCCATTGGCCGTAAACCGAATGGTATAAACTCCCGGCGGCACCAGGGGTGCGCCAATACCGGGACCAATGTCGAGGTCGTAGATATTTAGCCCCCGTTCGCCAATGGCATCCAGTTCTACCCAGTCTTTCCCCCGTGGCCTGGTGCGCAGTTTAGGCAGCGTCACAGCATCGAGCCGCAAATCCCACCACAGGCGGTTCAGGCCGGGGTAGTTGGTGGCTTCTACCGTGGCAATGTGTTCACCCTGATCGGTCAGCACGGCTATCATCGGCGGTTTGGCCAGGGTATCACGCAGCGTATAGTTGATAGCCGCTCCGTAGGGTGGATTCTGGCCCGTTACAAAGCTATGCTCCGTTTTAATGATTTCGGGCTTGCCAAACCGGTAAGCCGGGCGCGGGGGTAATAGGTGGGCAGCTACTGGGGAAGTTTTCTGCTGCATGGCCCCCGCCCACTCCCGAATGGGGGTCAGATCGTCGAGGATGTAAAAGCCCCGCCCATAGGTGCCCAGCACCAAATCGCGAAACCAACGCTGAATAGTGATTCCGAAAATGGGGACGGGTGGCAGGTTATTCTTCAGTCTGAACCAGTGCTGTCCATCGTCGGGCGAGAGGTAGAGACCGTTGTCGGTGCCTGCCCACAGCAACCCTTTTTTATCGGGGTCTTCGCGAATCTGGTGGACAAAACTCATATTCGATTCGGGTAAATCGCCGGTGATTTTTGTCCAGGTCTTGCCAAAATCGCTCGTTTTATAGATGTAGGGTTTAAAATTGCCCAGGTGTACGCACTTCATGGATACATAGGCAGTGCCTTCGGCAAAGGCCGAGGGTTCGATGCAGGAGATGGTACCCCAGCGCGGCAGGCCGGGCAGGTTGGCCGTTACATTCGTCCAGGTTTTGCCCCCATCGCGGGTGAGTTGCAACAGCCCATCGTTAGACCCTGACCAGATTACCCCCTCTTTCACCGGCGATTCGGCCAGGGCGAAGAGGGTGCTACCATCCCAGGTAAAGAGGTTATCGTTGGCCATGCCCCCCGAATTCTGTTGCTTGGTTTTGTCGTTGGTGGTCAGGTCGGGACTGATAAGCGACCAGCTTTGGCCCCCGTTGGTCGTCTGATGCACGTACTGGCTCCCCACCAGCACCTTGTTGTGGTTATGCCGCGAAATAAGCATCGGAAAGTTCCAGTGCCAGCGGTAGGTCATGTCGGCGGGTGCCCAGCCGTAGCCCGCTTCGGGGTAGGCCCGTACATCGCGGGCGTGGTTAGTGCGGGCATCATACACATCCAGTCCGCCATCGTAACAACCCGACCAGATAATGTTGTTATCGACCGGATCAGCCTGAGCATAGCCGCTCTCGCAGCCGCCTACCCCCCGCCACAGACCCAACGGAATCCCATAGCCGAGGCTGTTACTCGGCCCGCGATACGAGTAGCCATCCTGCCGGTTCCCGTAGACGTA
>JBBQUC010000522.1:0-3277 GCA_038212815.1 Cytophagales bacterium | reverse complement strand
CAGGTTATCAGAGGAATCATTGGGTACTAACTAAAGGAGAGTAGGCTGTGCAAGCGTCATGCCAACTGGCAGTATGGCAGCTTATCTGTTCCAAAGTAACGAAAGAGTACGGGCTTTGGAAAATAAATTTATCAGGGGGAGGGAGTTGGTGGTTTCCGGTTACAACCGCACTCCCTGAACAGCTTGGTTTTTCCGAAAAACCACCGTTTTTTTCTGACTACCGTATTGCAGATTCACCAGATTTACCTGATCGTCGAACATCTCCATCAGCACATCCTGCCGGAGGGTGGCTTCTTTAAACGGCTCCGTGTAGGGAAGTTCGAGATACAGCCAATAGGCATCGACCTCTGGCTCCTGTCCTACGTATGTATAGGGCTTGTGTGCGTTGGGCGACGTGCTGAGGGCAAAGTGTTTCCGAATGTATTTTTCGATAAGTGGGTTGGGCGTATCGCTGGCGTTGAGTTGAATTTTATGCCCGCTCTCCTGCGACAACGCCCGTTCCAAATCGTCGGTAAAGACCCGCACACTGATCTCGAACATCCGCTCTTTGGCATTGTATTGCATCTGGGTTAGGCTGGTATGAAAGTCATGCACAGCCGGGCGAAAGCTGCTGACTACCAGCAATAAACTAGCGACAATGCCCTTAAAAAATAGCCTTGAATACATCATTGAAAATAGCAAAAGCCATGAGGCCAAGCAAAAACACCATGCCCACTTTTTGCGCGCCCTCCAGGAATTTATCCGATGGTTTGCGGCCCGAAACAATCTCATATCCCAGAATAGTAGCGTGGCCACCATCGAGAGCCGGAATAGGCAGCGCATTCATAAACGCCAGTGCCATCGAAAGCAGGCCCGTAACAGTCCAGAAGCGGTCCCACCGCCATACGCCCCCAAACAAGTTTTGGGCAATGCCAATCGGGCCACTCAGGGCTTTC
Source organism: Cytophagales bacterium (assembly GCA_038212815.1). GTDB lineage: Bacteria > Bacteroidota > Bacteroidia > Cytophagales > Spirosomataceae > JBBQUC01. Next base: position 2,342 of record JBBQUC010000522.1, on the reverse strand, counting down.
GAGGCCGATACTTCACCCCGGAAGATCTTACCAAAACCCTTGATGTTATCAAAAACTACCTGAAACGCCCGGCTTGTGCCGATACTCAGAGCCTGCCCCAAAGTATAGTCTTCGTGTGAAGTGGGCAGTAGCAAATTTGGGTAAATGCCAATAGTGCCGTCGGGCGTGGTGGTCATGTTCAGGGTTAGTGCCTGATTGCCGCGCTGCACATTCAGGGCAACGGGCTTGCTTTTCAAGGCCCGGATGGTTTCCTGTAATTCGTGGTAAAACTGAATAGGTTTACCGTTAATGGCCGTAATCTTATCCCCTGCTTTCAGGCCCGCTTTGTAGGCAGGCATAGTGACAGGCTTCAGGTCTTCGCCCGTAAATTTAGCCTTCAGTTTGGCAATAAATCCTGGCTCGACGGGTGCACTCACCTCCCCTACCGTGAAGGGTTCTATAGGTTCGAAAAACTGCCCGGCGTTTTTCTTATCCGACAACTTATCCACAAGGTTGTTCGGGATATATACATCCAGTTCCTGCACCTTCCCATCTGGCCCCGTACGTTGCACGGTATAGTAGCTATTGGTGCCCAACAACACATCTGAACTACGGACATCACTGAAATCGGCGAACGATTTGCCGTTAACTTTACTGATTTTATCCCCGGTTTTCAGGCCAATCTCTTTTCCTAATTCGTAGGCTACAATGCCGTATTTTACGTCTTTAGTGGCTAAGTATGTATTGCCATTTTTGTAGGTAAGGATTACAAAAATCAGGATGCCCGTAATAACGTTGACAATAATGCCGCCGAGCATAACGACAAGCCGCTGCCAGGCCGGTTTAGCCCGAAACTCATAGGGTTTGGGGGGCAGTTTCATGGCTTCGGTATCGAGCGATTCATCGATCATCCCCGATATTTTCACAAATCCGCCCAACGGTATGGCACCGATGCCATACTCGGTTTCGCCCCGTGTGAGGCTCCACACTTTAGGCGGGAAACCAATAAAATATTGCTCTACCCTCATTCCGAAGGCTTTAGCCGCCAGTAAATGCCCTAACTCGTGTAATCCTACCAAAATAGACAGCCCCAGAATAAGCTGCCCAGCCATGATTAAAACTTCCATTACTTACAGTTTACCAGTTTACGCTTTTTACAGTATTTCTCTTACAAACCTATAAGGTTTTCAAAACCTTATAGGTTTAGTTAACGCTCAACTTACCCTTTTAATTCGTTCGCTGGCGAGTTGGCGGGTTTCGTGGTCGGTTGCTACATAGTCGGTATAGGTGGGTTGAGCCACAAACGAGGCATGCTGCATACAGTGCTCAATAACCTCCGATATTTCCAGAAAACCAAGCGTATCGTGTAGAAAGGCATCTACTGCCACTTCATTGGCGGCATTGATGATGCAAGGCATATTGCCGCCCCGGTCAAGAGCATCGAACGCAATTTGCAGGTTGCGAAAGGTAGTCAGGTCGGGTTGCTCGAAGGTCAGCGTGGGGTAGTCCATGAAGTTGAACCGCGCGAAATCGGATTTTAGCCGGTTCGGGTATCCCAGCGCAAACTGAATGGGCAACCGCATATCGGGCAGGCCCATCTGCGCTTTCAGGCTCCCATCCTGAAACTGCACCAGCGAGTGAATGATGCTCTGCGGATGCACCACTACCTCAATCTGACTGGGTTCAATGGCAAACAGCCACCTGGCTTCAATCACTTCCAGACCCTTGTTCATGAGCGTGGCCGAGTCGATGGTGATTTTCGCGCCCATTGTCCAGTTGGGGTGTTTCAGAGCCTGCGCTTTGGTCACGCTCGCCAAAAATGCCCGGTCGCGCCCCCGAAATGGCCCTCCCGATGCGGTCAGAATAATTTTCTCGATGGGGTTATGAAACTCCCCCACCAGGCACTGGAAAATGGCCGAATGCTCCGAATCGACGGGGTAGATATTCACGCCTTTCTGGGCGGCCAACTGCGTAATGAGTTCGCCCGCTACCACCAGGGTTTCTTTATTGGCCAGAGCAATCTGCTTGCCTGCTTCAATAGCTTTGATGGTTGGTAACAGCCCGGCATACCCCACCATAGCCGTTAGCACCAGGTCGATAGTATCCATCTGCACCACTGAAGCCACCGACTTAGCCCCGGCATAGACCTTGATACCCAGCGGATCAAGAGCCGAAAATACCTGATCGTAGCGGTCTTCATTGCAGATTACCACCACATTAGGGTTCAGTTCCGTAGCCTGCTGAATGAGCAGTTCGGCGTTATTGTTGGTAGTCAGCACCTCCACCTGAAACCGGTCGGGGTGCGCTTTAATGACTTCAACAGCCTGGGTTCCAATAGAGCCGGTGGAGCCAAGAATAGCAAT
>JBBQUC010000521.1:0-3294 GCA_038212815.1 Cytophagales bacterium | reverse complement strand
GGTAAATAGTCCGGGAACATCTTGTCCAATTTGGGCGGTGTTGGGCAGGTAATTGTCGGTATAGACCAGAAAAAAGTCGGATGCGGGCTTGTAGCGCCACTGAATCCGGGCGTTCACGTTCATGTTTTTCTGCTGCTCGTTATACTGCAAAAAGGTGGTGAGGTATAGGGTATTGGTCAGTGTCAGGTCGAAACGGGGGCCAACGAGCCAGAACGTGGTACGGCCCCACGGCTGGGGTAGCCGAATATCGTTATAGCTGGCACTGAACAGCAGGCTGACGTAGGGTTGAAACCGATAGCCGAGGTCGGTGGTGAGGTTCAGGCGGGTGCCGTTAGCATAATACCCCCCGTAGCGACTCGAAAAACTATAGGTAAATACACTCTGCGGCTTCGAGTCGAAGTCGGTGCCCCAGGCCGTCCAGCTATGCTCGCTGCCGGTCGCCAGGGTTTCGCGACCCGTATTCGTTGGGTCAAAGGGGGACAGTAACCGTACATAGTCGGTAGCGGCCCAGGCCAAAAAGGTGGCCCGACTGCGAAACGTGGTGAGATACGCCAGGAAACTCTCGTTATCGCTCTGTTTGCCTGCCGGATCAAAGAAAAAAGTGGAGTTTAGCTGTGGGCCATGACTAAGCACCGACCCACCCGTCGGGAAGAAATTATACCCGGCTGTTGCCAGTACCCGGCCATACGCCCGGCGGGGTACATAGCCAGCCTCGGCGGTATAGCGTTTGCCTACCGTTTCGAGTTGGCCACCCAGCAACCACCGGCGACTGGCATACTGCAAATTACCCAGTGCCACGGCATCTTCGCCGGTAACGCCCGGACTGAAGGATTTGAGGTATAAAGCCTTACCCGTCCAGAGATTATTGGCCGAAGCCAGGTTATACTCCACCCCCAGGTTGCGGTTATACTGTGAATAGATGGGGTGGCCCTGCAATACAGCATCGGCAGATGAGTAACCCAGCGACTCTTTATTCACAAACAGCACCCCAATATTGGAGCGGGCCATGATGCGCCGTTGCAGGGCCAGCACGGCAAAATTCTGAGCGGGCAGGCCCGTAGCATCCACACTGCCGGTTTGCATGTCCATTACCCCCAGCCGCCAGTCTTTGTTCAGTTTGCCACTCAGCCTGGCCCCAAACCGGATGGGTACGCCCCCCAGCCCAATCCGCCGACTGAAGAATGGGCGGATGGTCTGAATCCCGAAGTTGCTGAACTGGTCGCCGTTTTCGAGGAAGAATTGCCGCCGTTCCGGAAAGAACAGCTCAAACCGGTCAAGGTTGGTCACCTGCTGGTCAACGTCCACCTGCGAGAAATCGGGGTTGACGGTTAGGTCGAGGTTCAGGGCCGAGGTAATGGCAATTTTAGCATCGAGGCCCGCATCGAATCGGCTGGTAGTGGGCAGGTTAGGCCGGTAGTTGCGGGTCAGGCCGCTGAGGGCGTAGGGAATAATGGAGATATTTGGGCCGGGGGCGGGCGGAGCCTCATCCCAGAGCAACTGCCCGGTATAGGCCAGCGATACCGACGGAAACTGCCGGGGAACGGGTGCCCAAGCCGATTTTTCGGTTGTTTTCAAATCCTGCCGCCCAAAATTGATCCCCCAGCGGGTGATCCCTTTTTTATACCGCAGGGTCTTGAACGGAATGGCCAACTCGAATACGTAGCGGTCGGGGTAGTTTTTCACCATCGAGTACCATTTATTATCCCAACTCAGGTTGGCTTTACCCCCTTCATAGAGCAGGCCATCCCACTGCGCTCCCACTGCATTGGCCCCAAAGGTAAACCCATTGGTCTGATCGTCGAAGGTATCCATCGCGAACAGAAAGTTATCGTTGCGGCCAAAGGCCCAGTCGCGCCGGAGCGACTCCACCATGTTGGGGCCGGGTACATTCCCGTAGTAGCAAACGGCCACCAGGTACAGATTCTGGTCGTCGTAGGTCATCCGAACGGTAGTGCGTACGTTGGCCCGGCTGGTATCCATGGGCAGCATCATCCAGAAATTTTCGGCTACCTCGGCCTGCTGCCAGGCGGCATCAGTGTCGATCCCATCAATCTGGGGGGGCGAGGTGGTGCGGTGGATATGCAGTTGGTAGGCATCGTTTTTTCGCTGCCCTAGTAGGGGCAGCGTACCGAGCAAGGTAAGCAGCAGAAGCGGAAGTGAGCGCACTGGAATAGGGTATTTATTGGTCAGTAAAGACAAACCAACGACTGGATTTACTTGAAAGCACCTCATCAGCCTTGAGAATTAAGCAGTAACTACAGCAATGTCAACCGGCAACCGCCTGGCCGAAAACAATTTGCCCGCGCATCCGATTTACCCCGTATGATCGCTACCGCAATTCACCCGGCACCCCCTCCCTCCGTCGTCAACAGCCCCCACCTCGCCAGTCTGGTTCGGCGGCTGGCCGAGCAGGCACCCCAGAGCGATAGAGAAGGGAGCTTTCCCGAAGACGATTTTTTATGGCTGGCTGAGGCGGGCCTGCTGGCCATTACCCTACCCGGCCAGGAACTTGATTTTACCCAAGCCCGCACGGCAGCCCTGCTGCAACTCCTCAAACGCATTGGTGCCGGGAATCTGGCCGTTGGCCGGGTGTATGAGGGGCATATCAACGCCCTGTATCTCATCCACTTGTTTGGCACGCCCGCCCAGCGCAACCGGTACTGGGCCGATGTGCAGGCGCATCACCGGCTGTTCAGTGTCTGGAACACCCAGGCCGATAATGGTGTGCGTATTCACCCCCTGGGGGCGGGGCGGTACGTGCTGGAAGGTGGCAAGACGTTTTGCTCCGGGGCGGGCTGGATTGATCGGCCCCTGATTACGGGGGAGTTGACGGGTGCAGGGCAGACGGGCTGGCAGATGTGCATTATTCCAACGGAGCGGGTGCAGCCCGTGGTCATAGACCCCCAATCCTGGCAACCGCTCGGTATGCGGGCTTCGGCCAGCTTCAGAATCGACTTTACGGGGATTGAACTGACCGACGACGACCTGCTGGGCACGCCCGGCAATTACCTGCAACAACCCTATTTTAGCGGAGGAGCCATTCGGTTTGCGGCTGTGCAACTGGGGGCTGCCGAGGCCCTGCTCGACGAAACCCGTCACTTTTTAGCCAACCTGAACCGAACCGGCGATGTATTGCAGCAGACCCGCCTGGCCGAGATGGCCTGCCTGATCGAATCAGGCAATCAGTGGCTACAGGCAGCGGGCACTAAAACCGATACCTGGCTGGCCGAACAAGCCCCTGCCGATACCATTGTCGCCTACGCCAACATGACCCGAACGGCCATCGAAACCATC
>JBBQUC010000520.1:0-3297 GCA_038212815.1 Cytophagales bacterium | reverse complement strand
CACCATTCGCAAGCTTGCTCTTCAAGCCTTGCATCGTATGAAAGACAAAGAAAGTATTAAGAGTCGGCGGAAGTTAGCGGGTTGGGATAACAATTATTTGCTTAAAGTCCTAACCGCTATTTAAATGCGTTTAACCTGTTTCATACACTATTTCAGCCGGTTGAGTCAATTTCCTGCCTATATTTCGGTTGTTCTACTGTCTTTTTGCACCACCATCTATCGCATTGCTGCATGAACCTGCGTTTCATTCTTCTTTTCCTCGTACTCCTCGTAGCTTGTGGGCGGGGCAACGAGGGCACTACGCCACTGTATAAAGACCTGATCGAAGCGGTTTATGCCTCTGGCAACGTTTATCCGCAGGACGAATATACCGTAATGGCCAATGCCACAGGCGTGTTGCAGCAACGGCTCGTGAACGAGGGCGACACCATTCGGCGGGGGCAGTTGCTGTTTGTGATCGATAATGCCCAGCAAGATGCTCAACAGGCGGCTGCCGCCACCGCCCTGCGGCAGTCGAGGGCCAACCTGGGGAGTAACTCCCCCATCTTGGCCGAACTGGAGACCAGCATTCGGAATGCTCAGACCCGGCTGCTCGACGATTCGCTCAATGCTGTTCGTTACCGCAATTTGTATGCCCAAAATGCCACTACCCGCGTAGCGCTCGAACGCGCCGAACTTAGTTATACCCTCGCCCGCAACACCCTGCGTGCTCAACAAAGCACCCTGGCCCGCACCCGCAACCAATTGCGGGTAGAAACCGCCACTACCCGTAGCCAGTTAGTAACCACCGAGGTAGCCGGGCGCAACACCCGACTTCGCAGCCTGGAAGATGGCCTGGTATACGATGTCTATAAACGGGCTGGTGAGGTAGTTCGGCCTGGCGACCCTATAGCCCTGCTGGGCCGCAACAACGCCATTTATGCCCGCCTGGCGGTCGATGAAAGCGATTTTGGTCGGATTAAACCGGGGCAAACAGTACTGATTAAAGCTGACCTCACGGGCGACAAACTCTTTACCGCCCGCATTTACCGTATTTATCCCAAACTAAACCGCGCTGACCAGTCGTTCCGGGCCGATGCCGAGTTTGTGGGTGAAAAGCCATCGGCCTACTATGGACTCACCATCGAGGCCAACATTATCGTCAACCAACACGCCCATGTGCTAACCATCCCGAAAAGTTACGTAATTGGCCGCGACAGCGTCTGGATCGATAATAATGGCACTAAGCAGAAAGTCCGGTTCGAGAAAGGAGCCGAAAACTTCGACCTGGTGGAAGTGAAAGGAGGCCTTAGCCAAACATCTAAATTAATTGTGAACGAGTGAACCTGCACATTGCTACTCAAATTGCCAGAACGCATTTACTGGCCAAAAAAAAGCAAACCCTGGTGGCCATGCTTGGGGTGACTTTTGGCATTGCGATGTTCATTACCATGATTAGCTTCATGCAGGGCGTAAACCAATTTCTGGAAGACTCAGCCCTCGATGCCAGCCCGCACGTCAGGATGTACAATGAGGTGAACACCCAACGCCCTAGCCTCATTGACCAGCAGCACCCCGGCACGGGCAACTTCAATGTTACCTACCACCAGAAGCCAAAAGATCAGTTAGCCCGGCTGAAAAATGGACTGGCCATTGCCGAGCGGATTGCCGCCGAGCCGGGGGTATTAGGTGTGTCGCCCCAGGTAGCGACGCAGGCGTTTTTCAACAACGGCCCCATTCAACTGGCAGGCACGATTTCGGGAGTAAACATTCCGCGCGAAAACCGGCTCTACAAACTCGACACCCGCCTAAAATCGGGTAGCCTACGTACCCTGCAAACCAACCCCGATGGGCTGGTGATGGGGGTTAACCTGGCCCGTAAACTGAATGTACGCCTGGGCGACAAAGTGACCGTGACCACGCCCATTGGCAGTACCCGTATTTTGCGGATAGTAGGCACCTTTGGGTTTGGCATTGGCACCGTCGATAACACGAAGTGTTACGCCAACCTGCCCACTGTACAGGAGATGCTACAGAAAGACCCGAGCTATATTACCGATATTCACGTAAAAATGGACGACCCTCTGCTGGCCATCCCCCTCAGTCAGCGACTCCGGCGACTCTATGGCTACCATACCGAAGATTGGGCTACGGCCAACTCGGCGGTGCTGGCGGGGAAAAAAATTCGGAATGTAATGACGTATGTGGTGTCTATTACGCTGCTGGTGGTAGCCGGGTTTGGTATCTACAACATCATGAACATGACGGTTATCAACAAAATTAAAGACATTGCCATTCTAAAAGCTACCGGCTTCGATGGGCGCGACATTGTCGCCATTTTCTTGCTTCAGGCTCTGTTTATTGGCATAACGGGCGGGCTGCTGGGGCTGGTTATCGGCTTTGGCATTAGTTACGCGCTCTCTATTACGCCCTTCGATGCGGGCGACCTGCTGAGCCTTAAAACCTTCCCGGTTATTTTTAAGGCCCAATACTACGTTATGGGGTTAGCATTCGGGGTTATCACCACCCTGCTGGCAGGCTATTTTCCCTCCCGCAAAGCCGCCAATGTTGACCCAGTAGCAATATTGAGGGGGTAAAACTCAAAACCACTATGTCTCCTGTACTCGCTGCCCAGCACCTTAACAAGTATTTCTACGACCCGGAAAAATTCAGGGTTTTGCAGGATGTTACGTTCGATGTGCAGCCAGGCGAGTTTCTGGCCATTGTGGGGAAGTCGGGCTGTGGGAAATCGACGTTGTTGTATTTGCTGTCAACAATGGATACCGAGTATGAAGGCACTATTGACATGGCGGGTACGCGGCTCACCGGGCGCGGACAAGATTTTCTGGCCCGGTTTCGCAATGAGCATCTTGGGTTTGTATTCCAGTTTCATTTTCTGCTGCCGGAGTTTTCGGTGCTGCAAAACGTGATGCTGCCCGGCCTGAAACTGGGCAAATATCTCGAACGGGAGGTGGAAGAGCGGGCTATGGAAAAACTCCGGCTCATTGGCATGGCCGAATACGCCCGTAAACCCGCCAACAAATTATCGGGCGGGCAGCAGCAGCGGGTAGCCATTGCCCGCGCCCTGATCAACGACCCAACCATTATTATGGGCGATGAACCCACCGGCAACCTCGACCGGGCTAACTCCGAAAACGTGTTCAGCATTTTTCGCGAGCTGGCGGGCAAAGGGCAAACCATCATTGCCGTTACCCACGACCCCGACTTTGCCGCTGGCTGCGACCGCATTATTGAAATGAGCGATGGAAAAATCATTAACTAACCGCAACCGCTACATTCTGCTCGGTATTGTACTAT
>JBBQUC010000519.1:0-3301 GCA_038212815.1 Cytophagales bacterium | reverse complement strand
GAGCAGCAATCTGCTCGGCCACAAAATAAGCATCAGTTGGCTCGGCATTGACCCGAATGGCATCATCGGCACCAATGGCCAGGCACTTGCGGATAATTGGCTCAGCATCGGCTTCGCCCACGTTCAACACCGTAACGGTCGCCCCGGTCTTTTCTTTCAACTCAACCGCCCGCGCCAGGGCGTAGTCGTCGTAAGGGCCAGTAATATATTGCACCCCCGCTTTGTTGAGCTTGGTATTACCGTCGGTAAACGTAATTTTGGTGGTGGTGTCAGGTACACTCGTCACACACACTAAGATTTTCATAAAATAAGTTGGTCAGTTAATCAGCCAGTCAGACAGTTAATCAGTTGAACAGTTAATGAGTTGAAACTAATTTACTGTTCAACTGCCTTTGATGCGGCTAAATTACGAACTCTTTTAAAAAAACCGTATGCTTGCATACTAATTTTCCAATCAAATGAACGCTGACCGCATTACCCATCTGCTACACTTTGTTGAGGAGCAACCCCATGAGCCATTCAACGTCTATGCGCTGGCAATGGAATACCTGACCGACAACCCCGGTCAGGCTCTGCATTACTTCGAGAAACTCCTAACCGAGCATCCGCAGTATCTGCCTACCTACTACCACGCAGCAGCCGTTTACGCTCAACTTGGCGACCGTCCTAAAGCCGAGATGCTGTATGATATTGGCCTGCAACTGGCCCGCCAGCAAAACAACCAGAAAACCTACGATGAACTGAACCGAGCCTTGCAGCAGTTTCGCGATGAAGACGAAGAGTAAGTAGTCAACTTAACCCATTACCTTTGCTCTATAGCCTACTCTTTGTCAATTTTTAATACCCCATGAAAAATAGCCTCATTGCCCTTCTCCTTTTTTGCTCACTAACCAGCGTTGGGCAACCTTTTGGTAAACTCCTGCCTAATACGCCGGGGGTCGTTTCGTACACCTTTCGGGAGCGGTTTGCCAAAGATGTACCCGGTACGCTAGACCTCATCGAAGGCATGGGCATTACTAACATCGAGTTCTCAAATCTGTTTGGCAAAACCGCTACCGAACTCCGCGCCCTGCTCGACCAGCGGGGTATGCGCTGCACTAGTTTTGGGGTGGGTTATACCGACCTGACCAACAAAATGGATACGGTGGTGAGCAACGCCAAAATTTTAGGAGCCAAATACGTTCGGCTGGGGTATTACCCGCATAAGGGAGAGGCTACCTACGCGCTGATTCTTGAAGCGGCCAACGCGTTCAATACCTTCGGGAAACAACTCAAAACTGCTGGCCTCCAGTTTTGCTATCATAACCACGGGTTTGAGTTTGTACCGGTTAGAGATTCGATGTACCAGGATGGTACGCTGTTCGATGTGCTGATGAAGAAGACAGACCCCGCCTACGTGGGCTTCGAGATGGATGTTGTCTGGACTCAGTTGCCGGGGCAAGACCCTGTTCAGTTAATGAACCGCTACCCCAACCGCTACAAACTGATGCACCTGAAAGACCTTAAAAAAGGTGTCCCCACCAGTTTAAGCGGCTCTACCTCTGCTGAAAACAGCGTGATTCTGGGTAAGGGACAAATTAATTACCCCGCTCTGCTGCGAGCCGCCCGCCGGTCGTCGGTCGAGTTCTTCTACGTCGAAGACGAAAGCACCATCCCCGATCAGCAAGTGCCGGAAAGTCTGACGTATTTGAAGGGGCTTTAGTCCGTCTAGTCCCAGTCAGCACCCTTCCCCATTACCTCCAGGTTTCCAACGTTACTTCCTGCCCGTCGAATACCCCATACGTACGGGCATTTATCCACTCGCCGAGGTTGATGTAGCGGCTGTGGTCGTTAACAGCCAGATTGAGGGGCAGGTGGCGGTGGCCAAACACGTAGTAATCGTGGTGCTGTTGAGCCTCTATTTCCTGGCAATACTGGAATAGCCATTCGCGGGCCTCCCCCAAAAAAATGGCCTCCCCTTTGGCTACATTACCCGTTCGGCTCCGGCGCGACCAGGCGAGTGCCAAACCAATGCCCAAATCGGGGTGCAACCAGCGAAACAAGCTACGAGCTACTCCACTCTCAAATACTCGCTTCAGTTGTTTATACACCGCATCGCCGGGGCCGAGGCCATCGCCATGCCCAATTAGAAACTGTTTCGTACCCAACTGATACCTGCGCGGCTCCCGATAAACGGGAATACCCATCTCGTCGGCGAAGTACTGGCGCATCCACATATCGTGGTTACCCGTAAACAGCACAATAGGTATGCCCGCATCGCTCAGTTCGGCCAGTTTGCCCTGTAGCCGGGAAAATCCCTTTGGGATAGCATGTTTATACTCGAACCAGAAATCGAACACATCACCAACTAGGAAAATAAGGGCGGCATCGGCCCGAATATGGTCGAGCCAGGCCACCACGGCCCGCTCCCGCTCGTGGCTGAGGGTGGGGGTTGGCGCACCCAGGTGGAAATCGGAAGCGAAATAAATACGGCCACCTGCTGGCAGGGTAATGGTATTGGTGGGGGTCATGGTGCAAAGGTAAATCGCAAATCTAAAAACAACCCAGCCCCAAAATTAGTAGTCTAACAAAACAGTTATTTCAACAGACCATGACACGCTCTCAAGTACTTTTTTTCGCACTCCCCCTACTCTCCCTCGCAGCCTGCGATACTGCCTCCACCACCGACGGTGCCAATGATGCCGCTGGCACGGGTAGCCCTTATCTAGCCAAAGAGGTAGTAGGTGTACACATGCTCAGCACCGACCGCAACTACGACAAGCCCTTCGATTCGGTGACCGGGGAGGTAGTTCGTAATACGTTTAAGTTGGGCAATGGCACCGAGATGGAATTATACAATCACGCCAACGGCGGTGAGTACCATTGGGGTACTAATAAAGTAGCCATCTATTTTGGGGGCACCAAGCCGTACCCATCGATTTACCATGCTGAGTACGCCTTCGACAAGATGTACCAGCCCTCAGTAGCGGCTGTAGTCGATGCCGAGCCTAAAAAAGCACCCCTTTCCGGCCCGCAACCCGCTGGCACGGGCGATGATATTGCCGAGATGAGTGTACCTGAACACGGTCATGATGCCTCCATGACCAACGACTCATCAAGTTCGGTATCCGGCATTACGGCAGCAGCTACCCGTTACACCACCCCCGCCCGCACCGAAGGCCGGGTGCAGGCCGTACCCGAAGTGGGCGACAAAGCCGTGTGGGAACCTGCTACCAACACGCTGCATATTCTGATGAATAACCACCTGCTGCACGTGCAGGTACAAACGGCAGATAAGCCCGACCAGAAAATTCAGCGGGCC
>JBBQUC010000518.1:0-3330 GCA_038212815.1 Cytophagales bacterium | reverse complement strand
ATAATAAGAATGCGCATGGTTGTTTTTTAGATTTTAAGTAGTGCTGTCAATCAAATTTGTCGGTTTATTTAGGCAGTTAACTAGTCAATTTACCGTATATCATTTTGTTTTTATTCGAAATAATTATCTAAAACTAACGGGCTTTCTTTTTCTCATACCCGCCTTGCTGTTTGGGCAGGGGAAAAAGGTAAAAACAGTCCCCCTTACCCAACTTGATAAGCTCAAGGCCGAAGCCGTAGCCGCCGTAGAGAGTCGCAAAGACCAGGCCCAGCAGATCAACGACATGCTCTTCAGTTTCTCCGAACTGGGGTTTCAGGAAGAAGAATCCTTTACCTACCTCACTAACCTGCTCGAAAAAGAAGGGTTTACCATTCAGAAAGGCGTAGCCAACATTCCGACTGCCTGGATTGCTACCTGGGGGTCGGGTAAGCCCCTCATTGCTATCGGCTCCGACATCGACTGTATTCCTAAAGCCAGCCAAAAACCGGGGGTGGCCTACAAAGACCCCATTGTGGAGGGTGCACCCGGCCACGGCGAAGGGCATAACTCCGGGCAAGCTCTCAACATTGTGGCGGTACTGGCCGTCAAGAAACTCATGGAGCGCGAGAAAATTCCGGGTACGCTCATGCTCTGGCCCGGTGTAGCCGAAGAACTCGTGGGTACCAAAGCCTTTTACATCCGCGATGGGTATTTCAAGAATGTGGATGCCTGCATTTTTACCCACGTGGCCAATAACCTCAGCGTAGCCTGGGGCGATAATGGGTATAACGGGGTCGTATCGGTCAAGTTTAACTTTGAGGGGCAGGCCGCTCATGCTGCCGGGGCACCCTGGCGGGGCCGCTCCGCGCTCGATGCGGTCGAACTAATGAACGTAGGCTGGAATTTCCGGCGCGAACACCTCGAACTGACCCAACGCTCGCACTATGTGATCTCCGACGGGGGCGACCAGCCTAATGTGGTGCCTTCTAAAGCCGCTGTCTGGTACTACTTCCGGGAGCGAACTTACCCTAAAATCAAAAAACTCTTTGAAACGGGCGTGAAAATTGCCGAAGGCGCGGCCCTGATGACCGACACAAAGTTCACCTATGAGATTCTGGGGTCGGCCTGGCCGGTGCATACCAACCGCCCTATTGCCGCAGCTATGTATGAGAACATCAAGAAAGTAGGGCTACCCACCTGGTCGGCAGATGATCAGTTGCTGGCTAAAGCCTCGCAGATCGAGTTGCAGGCTCCTAAAATAGAAGGACTAGCCACTAAACTGGATTCGATGGGTTTGCCAGCGTCAACGGCTCCGGTGGTGATGATGGGCGGGCAGGCCATGACTCCCCTGGGGGGCGGCTCCGACGACATTGCCGACATTTCGTGGTCGCTGCCCACCATTGTGCTACGCTATCCCAGCAACATTCCGGGGTTGCCAGGTCACCACTGGAGTAATGCCATTTCCATGGCTACACCCATTGCCCACAAAGGCGTTGTAGCTGGAGCCAAAGCGGAGGCCATGACCCTGCTGGATTTACTGATGAAGCCCGAGCTTATTAAAGATGCCTGGGCGTATTATACCAACGAGCAGACTAAAGACACCAAGTATGAGCCGCTGATCACGTCTAAAGAGAAGCCAGCTATTTACCTGAACAGTAAGATAATGGCCGATTTTAAACCAAAACTGGCCAAGTTCTACTACGATCCCGCCAAGTTCAAAACCTATCTGGAGCAGTTAGGCATCCAATACCCAACCCTGCGCGACGATCAGCGGGCGGCTATTGCCAAAGAAGAGGCTAAGGAAAAAGAAATGAAAGGCAACTAGTTACGCTTTTCTGGATGTCTTGTGAGCATGGTGTACCCCCCGAACGGTCTCCATGATACGTTTCCAGCAGCGGCCAATCTGCGTTTTAGGCTCAGCAGATTTGCTGGAAACCTTCCCATCGGTTTTGGCAACCGTGGTGGCCGATTCGGCAGTAGTTCGGGCAGGTTTCAGGCGACTATCGGCAACAGTGGGGCCGGTAGTCGTTTTGTTTACAGCCACAGGCGGCTGGTTGGTAGAGGCCTGCACCACAGACGAGCAGGTTAGCAGGAGGCTAAGAAGCCCAACTCCCAGTAATGTCGTTTTCATATTGGCTTAGTTCACAGGTCGATTGCAAATTGAAAAATTCAAGGGAAACGCCAAGTCAAGCACATCTGAACGATTGTTCACAAACATAACGAAACATTTCATTAAAACGCGAACAAGTTGCATTAAAATTTGGTTAGTGTCCCTCAACCGTTCCAGAGCAATTGCCGTGCCGCATTTTGGCCCAACTTAATGAACAGGCGTAGCGGTGTGCGCCCAGAATCTAGTATTTTTGCAACAACTACTTACTGAATCGTACCCTACCTGTACCCGTGCATGGTAACAGAGATATGGCCAGATGACGTTTAACGAATAAACCGCAGTATGTTTGAGAATCTTCAGGATAAGCTGAATAAAGCCTTTAAAACCCTAAAAGGGCAGGGGCGTATTACCGAAATCAACGTGGCCGCTACCATTAAGGAGGTGCGCCGGGCATTGACCGATGCCGATGTTAACTACAAGGTTGCCAAAGACGTAACCGACCGCGTCAAGCAGAAAGCCCTCGACCGCAAAGTACTCATTGCCGTTGAACCCGGCCAGTTATTCGTCAAAATCGTGCAGGAAGAACTGACCGAGCTGATGGGCAATGAAGCGCAACAAATCAACCTCAAAGGTGACCCGGCCATTGTTCTGATTGCCGGTTTGCAGGGATCAGGTAAAACTACGTTCTCCGGCAAACTAGCCAGTTACCTCAAAAAGCAGGGCCGCCCTGTGCTGCTCGTAGCAGCCGATATTTACCGCCCGGCAGCTATCGACCAGCTTAAAGTGCTGGGTGAGCAGGTGGGTGTAGAGGTGTATGCCGAGCCAGAGAATAAAAACGCCGTGCAGATTGTCCAGAATGCCCTGGCCCACGCCAAACGCACCAACAAAAAAGTGGTGATTGTGGATACCGCCGGGCGTTTGGCCGTTGATGAGGTGATGATGCAGGAAATTGAAGACGTGAAACGCGCCCTCAACCCCACCGAAACCCTGTTTGTGGTCGATTCGATGACGGGACAGGATGCGGTAAACACGGCCAAGACCTTCAACGACCGGCTTAACTTCGATGGGGTAGTGTTGACCAAACTCGATGGCGATGCCCGGGGTGGGGCCGCCCTCTCTATCCGCGCGGTGGTGAACAAGCCCATCAAGTTTATGAGTACCGGCGAGAAGATGGAAGCCCTCGACATCTTTTACCCTGACCGGATGGCTAGCCGGATTCTGGGCATGGGCGACGTGATCTC
>JBBQUC010000517.1:0-3343 GCA_038212815.1 Cytophagales bacterium | reverse complement strand
GACACTCAGCGGTCGGAAAATAAATCCAAATCGTCGGAGCGTATTTACGTCGAACATGCTATCGGCGGTATGAAACGGTTTCGTTATTTGAGTGATCGCTTGCGGACTCATAAGGTACTTTTGTACGAATCATTGATAGGTATATGTGCTGGGCTATGGAATTTTTATTTGACTAACTAACTCATAATCACCTTCACAACAAGTCTAATATAGATATGTGTCTCCCAATAACGGCCAATTACGTATATTCGGGTAAATCAGCCTTTGATGATGTGTTTCTGATGAAAGGCAAAGTTTTCGGGTATTGGTCGTAAACGGGGGTGTTGGTCAGAAATTTTGCCTTCTATCGAGGGTAGGTGGAGTGGCATTGATAACGGGCTGTGGTTTATACACCGCCCCTAACCTCACCTTCATCGACAAAAACCCCGTATTCGTCGGAAATAGCTTTCCAGGGCGATAGGGTTCTGATAGTTTTGGGTCAACAAACCGGCCAACTATCAGCCATGGACAAGTTTTCCTTTCTTCTCGCCTTACTCATCACTCAGCTAGCCTGGAGCCAAACTTTGCTCACAGGCCGTGTTACCGACCAAAAAGGCCATGCCCTGCCGGGTGCTAACGTATTCATAAAGGGTAGCTACGACGGGGCCAACGCCGATAGTATAGGAGCCTTTCGGTTCACCACTACCCAAAAAGACTCTGTTTTGCTGGCCGTTAGTTTTATTGGCTATGAACCCTACAGCCAGAAACTGCTGCTGAACCAGTCGGCCATTCGGGTCAATGCCGTGCTGACCGAAGTAGCCAGCGAACTGAACACCGTAGTCATTACGGCGGGGGTATTCGAGGCTTCGGATACGCGTAGAATGACCATGCTGAAACCCATCGACGTGGTGACTATTGCTGGGGGAGGGGCCGACATTACGGGGGTGATGCAACTGATGCCCGGCACTCAGCGCGTGGGCGAGCAGTCGGGCCTGTTTGTGCGGGGTGGCTCCGGGCAGGAGTCGCAGGTAGTGATCGACGGTATGATTGTGCAGAACCCCTATTTCTCATCATTACCCGATGTGCAGTCGCGGGGGCGGTTCCAGCCGTTTATGTTTAAAGGTACGGCCTTTAGCACTGGTGGCTACTCGGCGCAGTATGGGCAGGCACTATCCAGTGTGCTGCTGTTGAACACCGCCGACAAAGGCACCAATAATGGGCTGAGTATAAGCCTGAACCTGGCTAGTGCCGCCCTGAGCTACGACCGCGCCACCGAAAAATCGTCCCTATCGGGTACGGCCTATTACGGCAACCTCAAGCCGCTATTTGCACTGGTGCCCCAGAACATAAGCTGGTCGCGCGTGCCCGAATACACAGGGACATCGGTAACGTACCGGCTAAAAACGGGCAAGACGGGTATGCTGAAAGCCTACGGCATGTACTCCGATAGCTGGTTAGGCATGACCTTCCGCAACCCTGGGTTTGCGGGTGAGGGACTGGCGGGTAGTTTACTGAATCTGAAACTCCGCAACCGCAATGCGTTCATGACCAGTACCTATACCAACAGTTGGGATGAGGCCAACTGGCAGTTGAACACCGGACTTTCGTACAGCTACGATACTGACCACACCAGCTACGACACCGCTAATTTTGACCGCGCCAGCGAGCGGGTGCAGGCCCGCGCTGTGCTGACCCGGCTGTTGCCGAATAACCGGAACGCCGTACCGAATACGCTCTTGTTGGGGGGCGAGGCCCACCGGCTTACCCTGAATAACACCGTTGCTGGACGACCCTATAGCCTGCACGATAACTGCCTGGCTCTGTTTGCCGAATCGGAGGTGTATCTAAGCCGGGCGTTGGCCCTGCGGGTGGGTATTCGGGGTGAATACAATTCACTGATAGACCGGCTGAACCTGGCTCCCCGGCTGTCGTTAGCCTTCAAAACGGGCATGTATAGCCAGGTGTCGGTGGCTGCGGGGCAGTTTTATCAGATGCCCGATTACCGGTATCTGTTTCTGAATACCACCCTCCATCCTGAGCGGGCCGACCACCTGATTCTGAATTACCAGGTTATCAACAAGGGTCGTACGTTTCGGGTTGAGGGGTTTTATAAAAATTATGCCCAACTGGTGCGGGAGCAAACCCCGCAGTATGATGCCAATCCGTACCGCTACCCGTGGGGGCAGACCAACAATGGAGGCAGTGGCTACGCATGGGGATTCGACCTGTTCTGGCGCGACCAGAAAACCATCAAGAACCTCGATTACTGGGTGACGTATAGCTATGTAGATACTAAACGCTTGTTTCAGCAATACACTGTATCGGCCACGCCCACGTTTGTCTCCGACCATAACCTGAGCCTGATTACCAAAACGTACCTCCAGAAACCCCGCCTAAACCTGAGCCTGACCTATGCTTTCACCAGTGGCCGACCCTATTACAACCCCAACCGCAATGCGGAGGGTAGTGCTGGGTTTCTGACCGACCGTACGCCTGGTGTACACAGCGTTAGTTTTATGGCCAGCCACATTACTACCATCAAAGGTAACTTTACCATTCTGTACGCAGCAGCCGATAATATCCTGAATTCCAAGCTGATTTACACGTATCGCTACACGCCTGATGGCACCACACGCTATGCCGTTGGGCCGCAATCGTACCGCTCCTTTTTTGTAGGGGCCGTGATGATGCTATCTAAAAAAGCAAAAGTAGAACCGAACCAACTTTAACAACTATAAACCAAGCAAACCAATGAAACTCCTGCTACTTGCCATCGCCCTTTTTATCGCGTCGCTAACCAGCTTTGCTCAGGCTCCTGCCGGGCAGTACGAACAGGCCATGACCGAGGCTCTTGTCCAGTTTAAGCCGATGAATGAAAAAACGCCCGTTGCCGATGTGCTGGCTCTGGCCAACCGCTTTGAACGCATTGCCGAAGCCGAGCCAACGCAATGGCTAGCACCCTACTATGCTGCCCTGTGCTACAGTTACCTCGGCTATATGAACAGCGATTTAGCCGATAAAGACCGCGCCCTCGACAAAGCCGCTGAGTGGGGCAGTGTTGCCGCTAAACGCACGCCAGACAATGACGAACTGCACGTACTGAATGCCCAAATTGCCCAGGCCCGGCTAGTAGTTGACCCCATGAACCGCTGGCAAACATACGGCCCTATGTTCCAGACCGAACTCGAAAAAGCGGGGAAACTCAATGCCGATAATCCCCGCATTTATGTCCTGCAAGGCTCGTCACTTTATTACACACCGGAGTCGTTTGGGGGCGGCACAAAAGCGGCCAGTCCTGTACTGGTCAAAGCCAACGAAAAATTTTCTAACATCAAACCCAACAGTAACCACCACCCAACCAGGG
>JBBQUC010000516.1:0-3355 GCA_038212815.1 Cytophagales bacterium | reverse complement strand
AAGTCTGCCCAATACGCTGATACTGCCGGGGGCCATATCGTTAGCTGCCGGTGAGAATGAGAAAACGTTTGCTATCGGCGTTGTTGACAACACCTTAGTTGACGGTCAGCGTCGGGTGGCGGTCAATGCGGCTGTATTTGTGTCATCCTGTGGTTGTAATACGCCCCCTACCTCGTCGGGTTCCGTTTCGGCTACCCTGACTGTGAATGATAACGATGGCCCGTCGCTTCAGCTAACCGCAGCCCAGCAAACCCTGCCCGAAAGCCTGACGAATGCCGGTTCATTACGTATTACGCGGAATACACCCACTACCAGTGCACTTTCTATAACCCTTTTGTCTTCTGACCTGACAGAAGCTACCGTACCGGCTACTGCGGTAATTCCAGCGGGCCAGTCGTTTATCGATGTGCCCATTACGACGTTGGATGACAATATAACAGACGGCAACCAGCAGGTCTATTTTACGGCCACCGCTACCGGATTCGCTCCCGGCTCAACTTGGATAATCGTTACCGATTTAAACAAGCCGGATTTGCAGATTCCGCTGGTACAACTGAATAGTGTCACGATGCAGGCCGGTAGTATTGTCAACTATCAGGTTTCGGTTAAAAATACGGGTTCGGCCACCGCGCCGGGGGGGACATTGGTACATGGCTATTTATCGGCGGATGAGTTTATCGATGGCTCAGACATCCTCTTTGCACAGGATACCTTATTTCAAGCCGTCCCCGCTGGTCAGACCAAACTCCTGGTGAATGCGGCTAAGATGCCTGATGCGCCCGGCCGGTACAACGTGTTATTTTGGGTCAATCCAAATGCAGCCCTGACCGAACTATTATTAACCAATAATACATCGCGGCCTGTCAGCATCACCGTTGAGCCGACCTATACCGCAACGGCTCTGGTTGCACCAACTTATTTGCTACAGGGAAGTACCGTTACGATTACGGGTACGGCTACGAAACAAAACGGTGCCCCTGCTGCTACTGTATCCGTTGAGGTGTATATCATTACGCAGGGTATCAGAAGAACGGTTTCGGCGATAACGGATGCGGCTGGTAATTATACCGCGCAGTTTACCCCGCTCACGGCTGAATCAGGACACTATAGTGTGGGGGCAAGCCTGCCGGGCCTGAAGCAAACTACGGAACAGGATAGGTTCGACATTCTCGGCGTGCGTATCAATGGCGGTACGATTCCTCAGTTTAAAGTGACGCTGAATGAACCCCTGACGGGTGCGCTGACGATAGAAAATCTTAGTGAAACGAGTTTAAGCAATTTCACCCTGGCCCCAATAGCACTGCCGGGCGGAGCGTCTATCCAGTTTGCCACTCTACCGGCCATTGCCGGTAAGGCATCGGGGCTGCTCCAATATACCGTTGTCGGCTCACAACTATCTAATGGCAATAACTTTGCGCTGGTAAACGTACAGGCGAAATCGGCGGAAGGAATTATCCAGAATACCTATGTCTATTATTACTGTCAGGCAGCAAATGGCTATTTGGTAGCGGATAGAGCCGCTATTCAGGCCAGTGTTTCGCAAAGTTCAGGCGAACGGCGGGTAGAAATTAAATTAACCAATAGAGGCAAAGGCGCAACCGGGGTTATAACAGTCTCCCCGCCGAAAGCAAACTGGCTTACCAGCGTCACGTCCAAAACCATCGCATCGCTGGCACCGGGCGATACGGCCATTGCGGTGCTGAAATTTTCGGCTTTGGCCGAAGTACCCTTTAATTACCCGATAACGGGGAATATCGGCATTAGCGGAACGAACGCCAATGGGTTCACCATTCCGTTTGTTTTTGAAAAGGTTGCCGAAGCGTCGGGTACAGCCAGTATTACCGTTACGAATCAATTCACCTATTTTTCTGATGGTAGCCCTAAGGTTAAAGATGCCCTGGTAAAAATTGCCAATTACTTCACCGGGGTAGTCTATGCACAAGGCAACACGAATGCCAACGGAGTGTTTACGGCCACCAATGTGCCGGAAGGGAAATACCGGATTACGGTAGAAAAAGACAAGCACTTGCCGTATAGTAACACGCTGGAAATCAACCCTGGACGCACAACAGAAACGACCGTATTTCTGGAGTATCAGGCGATAACGTTCAGTTGGAAGGTGGAACCCACCGCTGTGCAGGATCAGTACGACATTGTTCTGGAAACCAAGTTTGAGACCAACATACCGATTCCAGTCGTTACCATCGAGATGCCGGCTGTAATGCCCGCGCTGTCGGCCGGGCAGGAATATCCGTTTTTTATTACCCTCACCAATCAGGGCCTGATCACGGCGAAGCAGGTAACCCTACAACTACCGCAGAGCGACCCTGCCTATGAATTCGTAACCAATTACACCCCTGCCGACCTGTTGGCGAAGCAAAGTATTCAGGTGCCGGTGGTGATGCGTAGGCGAACAACTGGGGCCGCCGGTGGCCGGTTAGCGGCAACCACCGAAAGCCGCCCCTGTGTGGATTTTGTAAGAGAAATTCATTTTTATGAATGCAACGCGACCACTGGCTTATGGCAGGAGTCTGCGGCCTCATTTAAGTATGGTGGTCGTGATTGCGGAGGTCCGGGCATAATTGAAATCCCCACAGTATTTGGTGTTGGTTGGGTGATAAAACCCGGTGTCCTGGAGTTCTGCACTACCTGTCATGAAGGAGGGCAAGGACCTGAAGGTTCTGCTGGCCCCATTCCTGAATTTAAGCAGGAAAAGAAAAGCTGTGTGGAGTGCATCCCCGGTTTAGAGGATGCAGTAAAAGGTTGCCTGGGTTTGGATTTGGGTGGTATTGCTGGTGCAGGACTTGGCAAGGTACATCCAGTACTTGCTGTGGTGGCTCCTATACTGATATGCGCTGCTGAGGTATTACTTGACGAAACCAAGCCTAAGAAGGGTGCAGGATTGATGGGATGTGGTGCTTCGTCATTACCTGGGGGTAGTAAAACTAGTTGTTTAGTATCTACAATAGGTGCTGTTAATGTCTGTCTAAGCTCTGGAGGCAGCGGGGGAGGCTCTGGAGGCACTGGAGGGCGGATCAGGGCGGGTGCATTACCCAATGCGGCTTTACGGGAGATAGCCAACAACTTACAGGCTGTGCTAAATGGCTACAACGCTCAGCGAAACTGGATGACCGAATACTTCGGCGATATGGTCGATAAAGAAGGCGGGCGGGTTTTATTCTCGTTGGTCAAGACTCATCTTAACGACTTGACCGCTATTCCGGCATCGGTTCAAACGACGATCATCAGCGAAATGGCGGGCTATGATATACCGTCATCGGATCTTACTACCTTTTTTACCCGGTGGAACACCTCCATAGAGGCCCTAAACAGTAACATTTTCGCACCCACTACC
>JBBQUC010000515.1:0-3366 GCA_038212815.1 Cytophagales bacterium | reverse complement strand
CTACCAGGCCTGGTCCAGCAGCAAAAATACTGGTTCCATCGGTGTATGTAGGCACCAGCAAAGGAGCTTACCAAACCGGCGAGCGGGTCTGGATGAGCGCGTTCATTACCGAAGGGCCGGGGCATCACCTCGTTACTGGTTCGCAGCCGCTATACGTGCAGTTATTTGGTCCCGATGGCCAGCTAACCGCCGAGGAAGTGCTTTTTACCGCCAATGGCCGGGGAGATGGTCAGTTGCTGCTTCCCGACACCCTACCGGGCGGGTTGTATAGGCTGCGGGCCTTTACCCGCCAATTACTGCCCACCCCCAGCCTGTTTTTTGAGAGTATATTGCCCGTCAGCAATCGCCGGGAGCCGCGCCAGTACCGACTTGCTGAAACGCCACCCCCACCGCCATTGGTTACTGCCGATACCCTCCAGATAAGCGTGGTGGCCGATAAGCCCTACTACCGGCCCCGCGAGAAGGTGACCGTAACGGTGCGGACAACGGCGCAGGGACAACCCCTGCGGGCTTATCTCTACACTGTCGTTACCGATGCCGCCCGCATACCCGCCCCCGCCACTTCGCTGGGAGCCTACCTCCAGCACCCGCCCGCGCCCAAACCACCCATCGATAAACCAGGGCTGCCCGCCGAAAGCACCCTGACCTACACCGGCACCGTGCGGCAAGCAAGCGGAAATAACCCCATTTCGCAGGCGAAGATTACTTTTTTGATCTATGATAAAGACCTGAAAATCAGCCATACAGTGCAGGCCGATGCCAACGGGCGGTTCAAACTAGACTCCGTAGATGTAGAAGGCGTTCGGCGGATGAGCTACCAGGTGAGTAACCGCAGAGGTAAGCCGGAACCCGATGCCCAGGTGATTGTTGAGCCGCTGCTAGCGTACGCCACCCTGCCGCCCCTGCCGGCTGCGCCCGAAAACATGCTGGCGGTTACCCCCGCCTTAACCCCCGTCGCTCCCGATGGTGAGTATGGCACCTCACTGGCCGATGTGCAGCAGTTGCAGGAGGTAACGGTAAAAGCCCAGCGTGAAAAAAACGAGGGGGCAGGCATCATTAAACTCCATAATGAAGCCTCTTTTGCCGTTGACTTCGACCGCAATGGCCCGCGCTACCCCAACGTGGTAGAGATGATGGCGGGGCGGCTACCGGGGTTACAGGTAGTGCTGGCTACCGATAACAGCTACCGAATATTGATTCGGGGAATTACCTCCTTTGGTACTCCCCTTGATCCACTCATTATTCTGGATGGTCAGCCGTTTGAGTTTAAGTCTGACCGAACGCTCTCGTTTATCAATCCCAATGACGTTCGGCGGATCGAACTGGTGAGCGGAGCCAACGCATCCATTTACGGCAGCAGCGGAGCCAATGGGGTCATTGCTATTTACACCAACCGCAAAGTGGATGATAATACCAAAACCCTGAAATCCGTTGAGTTGAAAGGCTATCAGGTGGCTCTGCCGTTTATTGCCCCGAACTACGCCCCCCGTTCCGCCAGTGACGATACCGCCGACCATACTAATCAGCCCGACCTGCGCCAGACGCTGCACTGGCAGGGTGACCTAACCACTAATACTGACGGTACGGCAAGTTTCACCTTCTACACCGCCGACAAACCAGGTCGCTACCGCGTAGTGGTAGAGGGAATGAACCGCACGGGCCTGGCTGGCCGGGGAATTGGGTATATCGACATCAAGTAAATGGACTATTTTAATCAGGTCATCGACACCCCGCCGACAGGCCCTACGCACTGGGCAAACCATACATTTGAGCAGTGTGTGTTCAGAAAGCTGGACCTGTCGCAGGCGGTGCTGACTCAGGCAAGCCTCATCGACTGCCGCTTTGAAGACTGTGTGCTGACGGCCATCGCCCTGAACAGCACGAAACTGTATGAAGTCAGTTTTTTGCGCTGCCTGCTCACCCAAGTAGACTTTAGTGGCTGCGATACGTTTGGGTTTGCCGTTGATTTTATCGAGTGTCAACTCGATCATGCCGTATTTCTAAACCGTAAGCTAAAGAGAACCCGCTTCATCGACTGTTCGCTGAAAGAAGCACACTTTGCCAATTGCGATTTGTCAGGTAGTGTGTTTAAAGGCTGTAATCTGGAATTTGCCAAGTTTGACGACAATAACCTTACCCAGGCCGACTTTTCTACTTCCTATAACATAAGCCTGAACCCGGAGGAGAATAAAGTGAAGAAAGCTCACTTTTCAGTGCATAGCTTACCCGGCCTACTAACCAAATACAACCTGGTCATTTCGTCGTAATGTCTGGCTTACACCACAAACTGCACCTCTTTGAAGCCAAAATACCGGAGAGTTTCCTCCGTTTGAATCGCTAATCGGCCCGTGGCATCTACTCCCACAATAACGCCCTGAAACGGGATGGGCTGGCCTGTGGCATCGTCGGCTACAAAGGTATGGGTCTCCTGATACCGAAACAGCCGTTGCAGATAATCAACCCGCATACTGTCGCGTCGGCCACTGCGCAGTTGCAGATAACGCGCTTCGAGGGTTTCGCAGAGTTGGGTCAGCAGTTCCAGTCGGTTATGGCCACCCGGCTGGGGGAGGCATTGTTGCAGAGAGGTAGCGGTAGGGTAGGCAAAAGCCGTTTGGTTGATATTTAGTCCTACACCTACCACTGCCCAAGCCAGGGTATAACCCTGTAGGGTATTTTCGATCAGGATACCGCCGAGTTTCTGGTTAGCTACATACACATCGTTGGGCCATTTAATCCGCAATTCGGAACCGATTAGGGGCAGTAGGGTATCAGTAATGCCGAGCGAGACGGCCATGTTTAACCAGAACTGCTCCGATGCGGTCAGGAAAGTTGGCCGTAGGATGAGCGAAAACAGCAGGTTCTGGCCAGGTTCAGCCGCCCAGGCATTACCGCGCTGCCCTTTCCCTGCCGTCTGGTGGTCGGTCAGGATCAGGAAGCCCTCGCTGGCCGACTCTTGGGCAATGGAATCGGCGGCTATGTCGTTAGTTGACTGACAGCTTGGCAGAAATTGACTATTTTGCCCGATAAAAAGTGTTTTGGGATAGATTTTGTGCAAAGTATTGTTTCGTTAGGTGAAGACAGGTTCAGGTATGGTGCGTGGGGAGTTTCTCCCCTGGCAACGTCCCCGCTACAGGGCCAAAGATGCACTATTACCCGCAAAACATGTTAAGTACGAACGCCAATAAATTGATAACAAAAGATTTTTCTGCCGAAGAAATGCGCGACTTAGTCGTGCGCGGCATGCTGGAAAAGAAAGCGCAGGACGTGGTGGTGATGGACCTGAGAAGCGTAAAAAATGCATTCGCCGACTTTTTTGTCATCTGCTCCGGTAACTCCGACACGCAGATCGATGCCATTGCCGACTCA
>JBBQUC010000514.1:0-3381 GCA_038212815.1 Cytophagales bacterium | reverse complement strand
TTTCGCGAACCAGATCCAGGGCATAGCGCACCAACTGCGCCGGAAAAATGCCGAAGAGGTTGGAAACGATGGTGAAAACCGTACCCCAGATCAGGTACCATTTATACTTGATCAGGTATTTATTGAGGTGAGCGAGTGCTTTCACAGAAACAGGTAATGGTTGCGAATCCAACGCCAGTTGGGGCTGAAAGGTTGCAGTAATACCCAAAGGGCTGTTGATGCTTGCCTTCATCACTTGGATAGTATCCGACTGCCTTTCTAAAGGTATCACTAGTTTTGGGCGAAGTCAGTGGTTGCCTTGCCTCGCAGGTCATGTTGCCAACTGCGCTTAACCAAAAAAGACACGAACCGTTATCAAAGGAGCTTACTTTTTTATTGACGCTGAACTACAGATTATAGATGCCACATGACCATAACCATGACCACGAGGGTCACGATCACACTGATATCGAACTGATCGAAGAGGGTATAACCCCGGCGGCTGCCAATACCACTCCTGACAAAAAAGTGACGGAACAGTCTTGGCAACTCTACGCGCCGACTGCGACCAGTTTAATCCTGTTGCTGGGTGGCATTGCGCTCGATTATTATAAACTGAACTGGTTTTACAATCCCGTTCGATTTATCTGGTACGTGGCGGCTTATCTGCCCGTTGGGTGGCCGGTGTTGAAGCGGGCGTGGAGTAGCATCTTGAAGGGCGACGTTTTCACTGAGTTTTTTCTGATGGGTGTGGCTACCCTCGGCGCGTTTGGTATCCGCGAATACCCCGAAGGCGTAGCTGTGATGCTGTTCTATACTATCGGCGAGCTATTTCAAGATGCCGCCGTGCTACGGGCACGCCGAAGTATCAAAGCCTTATTAGATGTTCGCCCAGATGAAGTAACGGTACTCAAAAACGGACAGTCGCAGACCGTCAAAGCCGCCACGGTGGCAGTGGGCGAGGTAATCCAGATTAAACCCGGCGAGAAAGTGGGCTTAGACGGCACTATGCGTTCCGGCTCCGGTATGTTCGATACGGCGGCACTAACAGGCGAGAGTGTGCCCCGCTCCATTGCCAAAGGAGAGGCCATTTTGGCGGGTATGATTAACCGGCAGATGGTGGTGGAAATGGACGTGACCGCACCTTACCAGGATTCCAAATTGTCGCGTATTCTCAAACTGGTGCAGCAGGCTACGGGACGAAAAGCCCAAACACAGGAGTTTATCGCCCGCTTTGCCAAAATTTATACTCCAGCCATTTGTGGGCTGGCTCTGCTCATTACAGTTGTCCCCTACTTCTTTGTTCAGCCCTATCACTTTGCCGACTGGCTCTACCGGGGGCTGGTGTTTCTGGTTATCGGATGCCCCTGTGCCTTAGTTATTTCCATTCCGCTGGGATACTTCGGCGGCATCGGGGCCGGGTCGAAGCAGGGGATTCTGTTTAAAGGCGCGGTTTTTCTGGATTTAATGACCCAATTAAAAACGGTAGTCATGGATAAAACCGGTACACTGACTAAGGGCGTTTTTACCGTGCAGGATGTAAAGTCGATTGGTATTGATGCTCCTGAACTGGCCCGGTTAACGGCGGCACTGGAAAGTAAATCGACTCATCCGGTGGCAACCGCCATTAGTGCGTATGCGGGTAAAGGGTACGAAATGGTGGCAGTAGAAGCCGTAGAGGAGATTGCTGGTTATGGGCTGAAAGGTAGGGTAGCTGGGAAAGAGATGCTGGCGGGTAATGCAAAACTTCTGCAAAAATTTGGAGTTGCCTTCGATGAGGCTCTGACAAAAATTCCGTACACTGTTGTGATGACAGCTATCGATGGACAATTTTCGGGCTATTTTGTTATTGCCGACGAGGTGAAGGCTGATGCTGCCGAAGCTGTAAAACGCCTTAAGGCCGACGGTATCCGCACGGTCATGCTATCGGGCGACAAATCGGCGGTGGTTGAGGCTGTGGCCAAACAAGTTGGGGTTGATGAATGGCACAGCGATCTACTGCCCGAAGATAAAGTGGCGCAGGTTGAGCGGCTAAAAGCGTTATTTATTAACCAACCGAAAGCTAAACTGGCCTTTGTTGGCGATGGCATAAATGACGCACCGGTAGTGGCTCTGGCCGACGTGGGTATAGCTATGGGTGGTCTCGGCTCCGACGTGACCATTGACACTGCTGATGTAATTATTCAGAACGATGAACCTGCCAAGATTGCCACAGCAGTCGAGATTGGCCGGGCCACGC
The DNA here is from genome assembly GCA_038212815.1 of Cytophagales bacterium. Classification (GTDB taxonomy): domain Bacteria; phylum Bacteroidota; class Bacteroidia; order Cytophagales; family Spirosomataceae; genus JBBQUC01. The sequence continues at coordinate 1,163 of JBBQUC010000514.1, read as the reverse complement.
GCCGGATTGTCTGGCAGAACATTACACTCTCGCTGGTAGTAAAAGGGATTGTATTGGTGCTGGGAGCAGGTGGGCTGGCCACCATGTGGGAAGCGGTTTTTGCCGATGTGGGCGTAGCGATGTTAGCTATTTTGAATGCCGTGCGGGTGCAAAATTTACGGTTTAAGTGAGCTTGGGTTAGGCTGTACTACCAAAACCACCTGAAATTGGGCCGTTCGCTAACCTTTGCGCCCCGTTCTTTAATGGCCTCGGTTAGGGTACTAAACAAAAAACCTGTCATTAATTACGAACAAATCACTCGGGCATTAACTTACCCAACTTTATGGCAACTACAAAGCAAAGTACCCGGTTAGCTGAACCAGGCTTACATCAGAAAGGCAAGATTCTACAGGCATTCGACACGGTGTTGAAACGAGTACCCATTGCGCTAGATGAAAAAATCCGCCAAAGCAGCGTACGATCCCTCAACCAAATTCTGGTTGATAGCATGGCGATACGAGACCTCTATAAAAAACACCACTGGCAGTTGGTTGGCCCCACATTTTATCAACTCCATCTGCTCTTCGATAAGCATTATGAGGAGCAAGCTGAGTTGATTGATGCCATTGCCGAGCGGATTCAGCTTTTAGGTGGCATAAGTGTCGTTATGGCCGCTGATGTCGCTGAAATGACTAATATTCCTCGCCCCCCGCGTGACCGCGAAGAAGTGCCGGTGCAGATTTCGCGACTGCTGGATGCCCACGACCTGCTACTGACCGAAGTGCGGGAAGCCGCCAAACAAGCTGATGAAGCGGGCGACGATGGCACCAACGACCTACTGGTGAGCCAGGTGCTGCGCACCAACGAATTACAGGCGTGGTTTGTGTATGAACACGTAGTGGATACACCGCTAACCAAAGCAGAATAGATGCCCGGCTTCTCTTATCCAGGGGTAGCACAAGTTTGGTATTGATTGCTGATTGAACCGCTTTTTGCCAGTATTTAGCAGATGAACAGGATTTTTAACGGCTTTTAGAGCAAAAGAGACTCGTGTTCATCCGCTAAATACTGGCAAAAAGTAACTTGTCAATACCCCTTATCTACGGGATGGCACTATACTCCCAAAAAAGCCGTAAATTTGCGGCCAAATCAAGAACGTTCTTTTCGTAACGGGAGACGGTACA
>JBBQUC010000513.1:0-3384 GCA_038212815.1 Cytophagales bacterium | reverse complement strand
TTTACCGCAGGCGGCATTCTGAGTTGGTTCAGTCAGCCATCGGGCGAATCGTTTTCGATGCCTGCATTCTGGCAGGCAGGTAGCCGGTATTTCGGGCGGTTTATGGCGTTGCTGGCCATTCAGGTGGTGGGGTTGGTGTGCATAACGGGCATTATGGCCATTGGTGGCAGCTTGGTTTATCTGGCTTTGGAAGATATCCTCACCGACAGAGGTACGGGCTGGTTTCTGGGGCTATTGCTGGGCCTTTACGCGCTGCCTGCCTCGGTGCTATTTTGCGTGGGCGATTACGCCAAAGCCATTATTTTTCGGGAGAATGAGCCAAACACGCTGCGGGCGTTTGGGCTGGCGGGCCGGGTGGTACTGGGTAATTTGCGGGCAACGTTGGGCCGATACTGGCTCATTCTGGTGGTCAGTGCGGGCCTCTTTGGCCTGTATTTTCTGATCGATAGTGGCCTTACTGCCCATACCTGGCTTACCATTATCCTGGTTTTTCTGGTGCAGCAGGCGTTTATTCTGGCCCGGATTGTGCTGCGGGTCTGGACTCTCGGCACAACATACCGGATGGCAATTCGTCAACAGACTCTTAGCGCAGTGCGTCAATAAGCGTCAGGCAAGCCCGTGTTCTATGGCAAATTTTACTAAATCGGCGGGTTTATTGATACCCAATTTCAGGTTGATGTTGTTGCGGTGAGTTTTTACCGTGGCCACACTCAAAAATAGCTTTTCAGCAATTTCGTCGTTTGTGAAACTTTGCCCCACTAAGCCAATAATCTCAATTTCGCGCTTGGTTAGTTGAAACTGTCGCTGAAACGAATCGTCGGCGTGTTGGTTAGGCGCGGTGCTTTTGGTGAGCTTAGGGTCGTAATAGCGTTTGCCAGCCAGCACGGTATCAATGGCGGTCAGCACTTCATCTACCCCGGAGTTTTTCAGAATGTAGCCCGGTACGCCCAACCGCTGGCAGTCTTCCACAAACTTGCGGTCGCTATACATGGTAAGCATAATGATGCGTACCACCGGGTAATTTTTGAGGAGCTTTTCAGCGGCTTCCAGTCCATTCAGGTGGGGCATATTAATATCTAACAGCACCAAGTCAGGCTGTAGCCGATGCACGGCATCGAGCACGTCTTTCCCGCTGAATACCTGCCCCACAATCTGGAGGTTGTCTTCGGCAGATAGCATCATTTTCATGCCATCATTGAAAAGTCGATGGTCGTCGGCAATCAGGATTTTTGTCATTTTCTTAGCGTCAATAGGGTATTTCCGCCTGTACCGTTACCCCACCGGGGCTACTGTCAGCGTCAATTTTGCCGTTGATAAAAGCTACTTTCGAGTGGAGATTAGTAAACTGCGGGGGATTAGGGCCGTCGTCTTCGGCAAGTAGTGTCAGGCTTTCCGGCCCATACACCAACTGAAACGTAGCCTCGGTTGCCTGCGAGTTTTTAACGATATTGTTAATAAGTTCAATGGCAATTCGGAAAATTTGCACTTCTGTGCTAGCATCCAACCGCCGTTCCTGTCCCACCACAATATACTGAAACCGGATGTCGGTACTGGCCGAGACCTTATCAATCGTTTCGGCCAGCGACTTAGCTAAACCCAGTTCAGCAAAATTTTTGGGCATGAGGTTATGCGATACTGTCCGCAGATTGTCCACTGCCCGCACCAGCAATTGTCGGGCTTCAGTTAGCAACGGGAATTTCTCACCGACATCGGGCTTGCGTAACACACTCGACACGTAGCCAATAGCTGTGGAGAGCATGGCACCTACATCGTCGTAGAGGTCTTCGGCAATGCGGTTACGCTCAATTTCGAGAGCGTTAATAATTTTTTGCGACTGCGCTTGCTCCTGTAGATGCAGGGTGGTGAGTAACGTCTCGTTTTGCTGTCGGTAGGCATGAAACCAGAAAAACAAAATTCCCGATGTTAGAATGACCAGATCGAACAAAAAATTAAAGACGATGACCACATAGCTATCAATCTGGAATAGGGGTTTGCGGCCATTGGTAAATGCCAGGTTGATAAAGAAAACCACCAAATAACCAACGAGTTGAACAGAGAAGGTAAATGTGTAGAAGAGCACTACTTTTTCGCGTTGCCGGATGCGCTCGAAGATAGACCAGAACGCCAGTAGAATGCTGATAACGGTAAATAGCAGCGTGAGGTTAAATGTCCACCGGAAATGGGCTTCGGGAAAGGTATTACTGAACCGGAGAATGATATTGAGTACCAGCAAGGCTAAGAGGCTGTATTTGAACCCCTGTACGGCTCTAAAAGCCCGGCTCTGCCCGGCACGCTGGTCAATAAAATGCTGCATGAACTGTAGCTGCGCGAACATAATGAGCCAGCCCGACAGCAGTTGGGGATCGAACCAGTTAAGCCTCGGAAAATTGGGCCAAAGGTACTGAAACCCCAGCCCCGACTGAGCCGAAATGTGGAACGCAATGGCCATAATCAGCCCAATAAACCAACCATAAACGGACTGCCGGGTAGCCACAAACCCCATGATGTTGATGAGGATAATCAGCGCGGTTAGCCCCGTTAGTATTCCCCAAAGGAGATAACTATTCCGGTCTTTTTGCTCAAACGCCCGGTTAGCCCACACCTTCACCCGCGCGCCCAGCACTTCGTGGCGTTTAGCCACCATAACAAATAAATCGGCGGGTGTTTGCCCATCAAGGGCCACAGGAAAAACCCAGTTATACCCCGGAAATCCACGCGAATCAAAGGGTTGCAGATCACCCGTAAGTACCTGTTTGACTACTTTATGCCCAACAACCTGATAGAACCACACAGCATTGATGCGGGGGTTGTCTACCTCGAAAAACGCTGTTTGGGGCGTATGAGCAGTCAGGCGGAGGTGCAGCCAATGGTTCGAGGGCGTATAACCCCGGTTGAGCAAACTGCCCGCCAGCGGCCTGAACTGGCCCTGAAGAGCCATGATCTGCCGCAGTGTACGCTGGGCGGTAGTATCCTCAAAATGGGTAATAAACCCATCGAGCGACTGCTTCCCGTTTGGCTCAACTGTATAAACAGGCTGGGCCAGCACTGGGCAACCTGCCAGTATTAGTAAAAATGCTATGTAAACATTGGGTTTCAATGGCCGTGCAATTTTATCAAAAGTAGGGGGGTACGCCGGTTCCTCATATACAAACAAGTTTGTATTTTTTCTCATCCCTGTACCCGTATCCGGGTGCCACCCGCGTCAGAGTCGAGGTCTATGGTGGCACCAATGGTTTGGGCGCGGGCGTAGAGATTTTTAAGGCCAATACCCCCATCGCTACCGGCGCGGGTCACATCGAAACCACGCCCATTATCGGTTACGGTGAGGTGCCAGCCTGCTGGGGTTTGGCCTAACAAAATAGTTGCGGTAGTAGCCTGAGCGTG
>JBBQUC010000512.1:0-3385 GCA_038212815.1 Cytophagales bacterium | reverse complement strand
GCCCTGGAACAAGCCGTAACCGAGCGAACCCGCGAGCTACAGACAGCCAATGAAACCCTGCAACAGATGAACAAGGAGCTGGAATCCTTCACGTATGTATCGAGCCACGATTTACAGGAGCCGCTCCGCAAAATACAAACCTTAGCCAGTCGCATCCTCGACAAAGAACAACAAAACCTAACCGAGAGCGGCAAAGATTATTTCGGGCGCATCCAAAAAGCAGCCGAACGAATGCAGCAACTGATTCATGATTTGCTGGCTTTCTCGCGGTTAAACACTGGAGACTGGACCCTTGAAACCACCGACCTGAGCGGGCTGGTGCAGGAGGTCGTCAGCGAACTGGACGAAACCATTGCCGAAAAACACGCCACCATTGAGGCTACCGAACTCGGCACCGCCCCCGTCATTGTGTTTCAGTTTCGCCAACTCCTGCACAACCTGATTGGCAACGCGCTTAAATTTTCCAACCCTGGCATACCCCCGCATATCACGCTAACGAGTCGAACCATAAAAGGAGGTACACTGCCGGATGGAACGCTGTTGCCCGAAAAAGCCTATTGCCACCTGACCATCACCGACAACGGCATCGGCTTTGATCCTAAATACAGCGAAAAGATATTTGAGGTTTTCCAACGCCTGCACACCAAAGCACAATACACCGGCACGGGCATCGGATTGGCGATTGTGAAGAAAATCGTTGCTAATCATAACGGCCTTATCACGGTTACCAGTGAGCCAAACAAAGGCGCGCAGTTTGATATTTACCTGCCGGCTGCCTGATTGTAAGGTGGCTATTTGGCCACTTCAATGCTTACATCGGCTACAACGTCTTAACCAGCGTTCCAGGTTCGGGGTAATCCCAACTCCCTGGCTAGGGTACTAGGGCTATGCTGGTTCACAAACTGGAGCATTTTCTGAATTTCGCTCTCAAATTCAATGTAATAGTCAGCATCGAGTTTCCGAATTTTTTTCAAGACTGACTCGGCTTTTTTAGCCATATAGGCCGATACCCGCTCGTTGTGGCGGTTTAGCCGCTCAAAATGGCCTGCCTGTTGCTGGGCAAAACTGTTAATGAGGCAGAGGTTTAGCTCGACCTCGCCATAGCGGTCTTTGGTAATTTTAACGTGGTGGGTGATGGCCAGGTTTAGCGAGCGGATGGCTTTCAGCAACCACCCATCAGGCGAACTGTAATGGCCCCCCGCCGTGCGGATAATGGTCTCGCGGACAGCCAGCCGTCGCTCTTCGGTGGTGGTTTCTTCCTCAATCAGCACAAACTGAAGCCGCTCTACCAGGTCGGCATCTTTGGCAACCAGCCGCAGTAGCAGTTTATCTTTCTCCGCTTCGGGGAGTCGCAGAATCGCTTTTTTTAGCTCTTTGTCAAGGGTGGGCATAGGGCATCAGTTTCGGAATCAGCCCCTGCCGGTCGTGCTGGAGCAGCATCTCAAACAACCGAACGGTAGCGGTAGCATCGCCATGTGCCCGGTGGCGGTCATTGAGGTCTATTTGCAGCGACCGGCACAGATTTCCCAGGCTATACGACGGGTAACCCGGCAGAATTTTGCGGCTTAATCGAACCGTGCAGGCCGTTCGGCGCAAAAACTCATGGCCCAGCCAGTCAAGTTCTTTCTGGATAAACCCAAAGTCGAAGGGAGCATTGTGCGCCACAAAAACGGCCTGTTGGGTAAGTTGCAACACGTCATAGGCCACCTCGTCAAAGGTAGGCGCATGGCGCACCATCGAGTCGGTAATGCCCGTCAGGCGGCTTATAAAAGGGGGAATAGGCTGGAGGGGATTAATCAGGCTATGAAACTGATCGATAACCTGCCGCCCGTCGTGGCGGAAGAGGGCAATTTCGGTAATCCGCGAAGGGCCTTTTATGGGGCCGGTTGTTTCTACGTCAACAATGCAATACACGCCCTAAAACTACGAAATAAACTAATAGCCCCGCTCTATCGTTATCGTAAGACTAATTGACGATGCCATGCTTTTCAAATATTTATTCATAGCGTTCCTCATCATTGCCTTTGTACCGCCGGTGCGCCGGTTTGTATTCTACCTGCTGGTTGGCCGACAATTGGTGAAGGAGCAGAAAAAGCAGCAGGCGCAACAACCCAGCCGGGCCAAAGAAGGCGAAACCCGCGTAACTACCGTACCACCCGATGCCAACGAGTCGCGGATGAAGGGGGGCGATTACGTTGATTACGAAGAGGTTAAATAACGCCTTATCGAGACTCCTGTTTGTAGCGTACGGCCATGCCCTCCATGCTGTAGCCATTCGTGGTGGCGTTGGCGAAGTACTTATACCGGACATGCACCAGTGCATCGGCTCCCAGTTTTTTGGCTTCTAAAGTCAGTTTGGCCAGCAGTACGTCTTTGTCTTCCATGCTGTTTCCCTTCGCCATCATCCGTCCGTGACTAATCTTCTGATTAGCCAAAAGGGGAGCTTCCTTTTCAATGAAAAGGGATTTGATCTCATCGTACAGCCGGTCGGGACGCTGGTTGTCGTAAAAAACGTCCACCGGGTATTTGGGGCCAGTCGATATGGGGATAATGGGCCGGAAGCAGCCCATCAGGGCCAGTAGCAACAAAGGAAGGAGCTTTTTCATGATTGGCTACGTAAGAGTTGTTCCACAATAACGGGGTAATGCCGATGTTCCAGTACCTGCACCTTGCGGGCAACATCGTTGGGAGTATCCGTGGGGGTTACCGGGCAGCGAGCCTGGAAAATGACGGCCCCTTCGTCGTACTGCTCATTTACGTAATGAATGGTAATCCCCGACTCGGTTTCGTGGGCGGCCACTACGGCCTCGTGTACATGATGGCCAAACATGCCTTTGCCGCCAAACTTAGGCAGTAGGGCCGGATGGATGTTCACCAGGCGGCCTGTAAATGCCCGCACCAGCGCGGGTGGCACCAGCCACATAAACCCCGCCAGCACAATCAGGTTGATCTGCGCCTGTTGGAGCAGGTCGGCAATCTGGGGTGAATCGTAAAAGCCGGGCCTGTTGAAGAGCACCACCGGTATAGGCGCATCGACACCAAACCCCCGCCTAGCCCGGTCAATAACCCCCGCTTTGGGATTATTAGATAAAATCAGCGGAATAGCCACATCTGGCTGATCGGCAAAATGCTGCACCAGTACTTCGGCATTGGAGCCGGAACCCGACGCGAAAAGGGCAATACGTTTCATTAAGGGACAGGTTAAACGCATTTAAATAGCGGTTAGGACTTTAAGCAAATAATGGTTATCCCAACCCGCTAACTTCCGCCGACTCTTAATACTTTCTTTGTCTTTCATACGATGCAAGGCTTGAAGAGCAAGCTTGCGAATGGTGGCAAAATTCTCGGCCCCATTGCCCTCCCGTACCCGCTGTTGGTCTTCGTG
>JBBQUC010000511.1:0-3406 GCA_038212815.1 Cytophagales bacterium | reverse complement strand
GTCTATCCTGCTCAACACAACCCTGTTGTGTAGTACCGCCCGCCAAAAAAACGCCCGTCATCTGGTCGATCTTCAATTCAGCCCTGATGTGAGCAGGTTCGGGCTAATCGACTGGGCATCCTTCGACGCCATCTATGCTACTGGCTATGCCCATGCCAGGGAGGTACTGCGTGGCCTGACACCCTACCAGCAACACCGCCTACACCTCCCCACCCTGCTACCGCGCCTGTTACTGATTTGCCTCTTGTTGTGTTCCAGCCTGCGCCCGGCCCTCGCTCAGGACACCACCATCGTGCTGTCGACCAGCCTGTTTACTGACCGTCATACCATACGCTTACCCGCCTTAGCGGGATGGGTCTATAAAGCGGGCCATGATACGGCCTGGGCCAGGCAGAACCTCAACACGGCAGGCTGGGTAAAAAGAGATCCGGGGAGCTTTTCGGCTACCGATGCCGACGCTGCTGGTAAAGCCGAAGGCTGGTTCCGGCTCCGCATGCGGCTTGACTCGACTTTCAACGGCTTGCCATTGGGCGTGGGCAGCGGGAGTTGGGCGGCCAGCGAGGTCTATGTGAACGGGCAATGGGCAGCCTCTTTTGGCAGCACAGGCGGCGCTAAACCGTATGCCGAAAATAATTCTACGTTAAAACCACCACTAGCTATCCGGTTAGAACCCGGTAAAGACTACCTGATCGCTATTCATGTTGTTGATGAGGTATTTTCTTTCCCTCCTTTTGCCCCGAAAAAACTAAAATCAGAAACAGGCAATACGGCTGGCGCACTTATCTGGTTAAGCCGACCAGCGCTTATGTCCCGTTCGCTGATGGTAGCGAAAACACTTTCCGGTTTTGTAAGCCTCTGGTTAACGGTATCCCTTCTCCTGGCCTTTTTGTTCTGGTTGTTGTCAACTCAGGAACAGCCTGAAAAAAACACCATTCGGCTATGGGCTATTGTGGAGACTCTTTTCGTCTTTGCGACGCTGGGTTTGTACACGAACATAGTGGACATCTCTTTTATATATACTTATTTCTTTAATGCGCTGGTAGTACTGGTTCAATGGCCGATGCTTGGCCTAAGTATGGTGGCCTTTCTACAGATATTTGGGTATCGAATCGCCAACAAAAGGATTAGGATAAGCGTACTGGCCTCGCTTGGGTTAGGTACGCTAAACGTTTATGTTGACCCAGGAAATAGTTTATTTTTTGTAGCCTGCATTTGCGTGCTATTGGCGTTCATTTATGTACTCATTGCTTCGTGGAAACGGCTGAAAGGGGCGCAGTGGGCGGTTGTTGTGGGGGTGGTTTTCACTTTTTTATTCCTCTTGGCACTAGCTATCGTTCCACTAACTAAAGCCCAATACCTGCTCAATAATATCTTCATTGTCTTACTTCTCGTATCGGGTATCTTTCTTTCACTCCCCTTATCATTTCTGATCTATCTGGTACTCCGGTTCAAAGAGACATTAGCTGAGGTACGGACAAATGCCGCTGCGGTAGTGCTGGTCACCCAGGAGAAACGAGACCTGCTGGCCAGCCAGAATGAGCGACTCGAACAGCAGGTTGAAGCCCGCACCGCCGAGCTAAAAGCCTCGCAGCAACAACTCATTCAGAAAGAGAAGATGGCTAGTCTGGGGGAGCTGACGGCCGGTATTGCCCACGAGATTCAGAACCCACTCACCTTCGTCAATAACTTCTCGGAGGTCAGTGCCGAACTGGTGGACGAAATCCGGGACGAAGAGCTGAAAGCCGACCGGGACGCCCAACTGATTGGTGAGCTGTTGGGCGACTTATCGATTAACCTCCAGAAGATTACCCACCACGGGGGCAGGGCTTCTGCTATTGTGAAAGGGATGCTGGAACACTCCAGCACCGGCACGGGTGAGAAACGCCCCGCCGACCTCAACGCCCTGGCTGATGAATACCTCAAGATCGCTTATCACGGGCTGCGTGCGACCAACAAGCACTTCAACGCCGAGCTGGAAACCGATTTCGGGGCAGCCGTGGGCCTTGTCGAGGTGGTCCCCCAGGAGATCAGCCGGGTGTTGCTCAACCTCTACAACAACGCCTTTTACGCCGTCCAGCAAAAACAGCAACTGGCTCCGGTGGGCTATCAACCTACGGTGCGGGTCGGTACCACTCAGGTCGATGGGCAGGTTCAGATTCGGGTGAGCGACAACGGGACGGGTATTCCCGAGTCGATCAAGGCCAAGATTTTCCAGCCCTTCTTCACCACTAAGCCTACCGGAGAGGGTACGGGTTTAGGGCTGAGCCTGAGTTATGACATTATCACCAAAGGACATGGGGGAAGCCTCAGCGTGGAGAGCCAGGAACAGGAGGGGACAGCGTTTGTGATTAGCCTGCCCGTGGCTGTCTAGCCAACCAACTCACCTTCATTCCTCGAAAAATCAATACCCTGTTTCAGGCATCTATATGGCACCCAGCCTAAAAATACGGCAAATGCCGTATAGACGCCTCGTGGCCGGATGGGAGTTTTGTAGCATCACCCAACCGCGTGGAAGCCACGTTCACCCAATGACCAACCAATACCGACTTCTGGCAGCCTGGCTACGTCCGCTTTTCCTGCTTTGCCTGGCCCTCAGCCTGCAACAGTGCCACCCAAAAGACCCGCAGCCGACAGGGTCAGTGGCCGACAAAAAGATTTCGCAGTTCGAGCGGGCGGGCTACTCCGATTTTCTGATTGACAAAGCGGGTACGTATCACGTCGTTTTTCAGGAAAGCCCGGACAATGGCAAGCCCGTTTTTATCTACTACAGCACCTCCACCGATAAGGGTAATAGCTGGAGTAAACCCGTCAACGTCAGCAACGAAAACACCGGCAACGGTTCAGGCTATGCCCGCCTGTTGCAGGATGGTTCGGGTACCCTCTACGCCATCTGGAAACGGTATGGCAGTGCACAATATCTGCAACGGGAAGCCTATCTGGATGGGCCGGGCGGTCAAGATCTGGGTACGATTACGTACAGCGTCCTGAACGGCGGCACCTGGAGCCAGCCGGTCCGTATCAGCGAAACCGAGCAGACGCAGGATTCCTGGTTTGCCACCCTGACGCCGCAAGGCAAGGTGGCCGTTTTCTGGTCGCAACTTGGCCCGGCGGCCCAGAAAGAAAGCTACGGTGGGTACTGGTATTATTGTGACTACATCCGCGATGCGGTGCTGAGCGGTACGGGCAACCTCACGATTTATGACCTGAATACCCCCTGGATAAAAAAGACGCAGTATGAGCAGGCACCCAGAAATGGCATCGAAAATCTGGGTGGTTATGTCGATGCGTCTGGCACTATTCACCTAACCTTCGAGAACATTACGGCAGACAATGTGGAGCAGGTGATTTATTTCAACGGAAAGACCAGCACCGTTGCCTACAGTTACCCCAAGTATTCACAAGGCAA
>JBBQUC010000510.1:0-3412 GCA_038212815.1 Cytophagales bacterium | reverse complement strand
CTCTCTACACACTCCATGCCGATACGGGCCTGTATCGACTGAAAGCAGGCCAGTACGAGTATCTGATTCGGGTGGCGGGGATGCAGCAGAAGGGACCAAATCTGCTGCTACTGCACGGCTTTCCTGAATCGTCGATCATGTGGGATGCCCTGGCCCGGCGAGCCGCGCAGGCCGGATTCCGGGTGGTGGCCGTTGACCAGCGGGGATATAGTCCGGGAGCCAGGCCAACAGCCAGTAACCACTACGCCCTCGATACACTGGCTGCCGATGTGACCCGCGTGGCCGATGCGTTGGGGTTCAACACGTTTCATCTGGTGGGACACGATTGGGGAGCCGCCGTGGGCTGGAAAGTGGTGATGGACAAACCAGCCCGCATCACCACCTGGACGGCCCTGTCTATTCCGCATTCCGGCGTATTTATGGCGGGTGTGCTGAACGACCCGGAGCAGAAAAAACGGAGTAGCTACTTCTCCCTGTTCCAACGTCCGCTTCTGCCCGAATTCTTATTGACGATTAACGGACAGAAAACCCTGAAAAAATTGCTGGCCAACCTGCCAGCCCCCCATCAGACAGAATACCTGTCGATACTGGCCGAACCCGGCGCGGTAACCGCTGCACTCAACTGGTATCGGGCGATGGATGTTGCCAGCCTGGTGGCGGGGCAAACCCTGAACAAGCCCATTACCCGCCCAACACTCTTCATCTGGGGCGATAAAGACCCGGTGATTGCCCCCTCCGTTATTGCCCGGCAGCGACCACTTATCCAGGCACCGTATCAGGAAATACGCCTGGCAGCTGGCCATGCCCTCATGCAGCACCAGGAGAAAGTCGTTATCGAGGCTGTGCTGACGCACCTGAAACAGTCGGCCCCTCATCCAGACTAAGCAAATTCCCGTCGGGGTCGCGCAGCAGTACGCTGCTGGCAGCACCAGTCAGAATAGGGGCACATAGAAACTGAATGCCCGCCTTGCGAAGTTGCTGATAGGTTTGAGCCAGATTGCTTACTGCAAAACTGATGGTATTATACCCAATGGTCGTGTAGGCCGGCGCAGCCGTTGGTACGCTGGTTGGCGGATTCTCGAATTGCCAGATTTCGACCACCATCGCCCCCGTTTTGAACCAGGCGGCCCGGAGCCGCAGGCTGTCGATGTTGGCAATATCGTCGAGTTTGGGGCTGTTGCGGATGTTGTCGATCCGGTGATGGGGGGCAATGCCCAGCAGTTTGGTATAAAACGCCACCAGCCGGTCAATATCGGGCGTTGCCAGGGCTACATGCCCCAGCCAGATGGCCTCGGTAAAGGGGGGAGTATCGAGTTGCTCTAGTTCATACAGGATACCATCGGCATCTCTGGCGTAGGCGTACTGAATGCCATACCCGCGATCAATAGGTTTGTCGCCCCGGCTTATAATCTGACCGCCTAGTGCTTTCGTTTGGGCGTACAGCCCCGATGCCGGGGGCGACTGATAACAAATGTGGGTAATGCCCGGCCCCGGCACGGGTAGCGCACAGGTCGGCTTGGCTGCCCCCCCATCGAATTCATTTAGCTCAATCTGCCCGTTCGGGCCACGCAGCGATACCCTATTTCGGGCCACGTGCCGAATACCACTGCTGACCTCGACAGGCACTTTCCCGGCAATCCGCTGGCGACTTACCTCCGTAAGCCCCAGACCGGTATAAAATGCTACGGCCCGGTTCAGGTTCCGTACCGACAGGCTAACGTGGTGAATGCCGGTGACGCCCGATGCCGGGAGTTTACTGACAGGTTGCTGCGCCAGGGCAGGAGCCAATAGTAACAGCAGGGCAGGTAGTACGGTATGCCTTCGATTCATTTGGTCGATGGGGTTGGTTTTAGGGTAAAGGCTAGCAGGACATTGCCCGCTTTCTCGCCAAACTTGGCGTAGCCAGAGGTGACAAACAGTTGATTCCCTACCACCACCGGCCCCGCCGAGTCGATGGTGCCACCAACGGCTGCTATGCCATTCACCGACTGAAACGTGCGGTTGGTATCGAACTCCCACAGCACCTGCCCATCGATGGTCGAAAAAGCGTGGAGCATTCCGTCCAGTGAGCCACCGAATACAACCCCTGGTATCAGCGTGATGGCCGCCGACAACCCCGGTGAGCAAACCCAGGTGGTGCCCGGCGGGCAACGGTCTTTTAGTATAGCCGACCACTCCATCCTTCCATTAGCCACACTCAAGGCATGCAGACCCGGAAAAGCGGGCTTGGCAGTATCGGCAGGCCAGGCATCGTGGTCGTTGATAGGCACATACAGCGTATGGCCGTTACTGGCCATACCCCAGTGAATCCCGCCCATAATACCACCCCGCCCCACTCGCTGCTGCCACACAATGGCTCCATTGGCCTCAGGGTTTAGGGCATACACCATCCCCGATTTCTGGCCCGCCACCAGCAGGTCAGGCTGACCGGGGCGGCTCACCAGAATGGGCGGGGCACCAAAGTCGTAATCAGGCCCGTGACGGTCGGGGCAGTTGGCTAAGCCCGGTTTGGTACAGGCGGCATTCCAGGCATCCTGGCTACTGGTTTGCCGCACCCAGTTGACTGCTCCGCTGGTGAGCGATAGGGCCAGGATGGCATCACTGGTGGGCGAGGCCGGGCGGCTGTAGTTCTCGCCGGTGCCAACATAAAGCAATCCCCGTTTGGCATCGACGGTAGGGCTTGACCAGACCGGTGCGCCCGACGGCCCGTAGGTTTGAGTGCCTGCGTCGTTGACCGCCTGCGGGCTGGGGGTATCGGTCATGTAGGTTTTCCAGGCCAGCACACCAGTGTCTGTATCGAGGGCAACCACCGCTCCCCTGAAGGTGCAGCAGGGGTATTTGTCGGAGTAGGCGGCAATGACTTCGGTTGAAGACAGGGGGATATACAGGCGATTCTGAAACAATGCCGGCGAACCGGTAATGGTGGCCTGCGCATGGTCGTCGATGCGTTTGCGCCACAGCAGTTGGTGGGTTTGCAGGTCGAGGGCATACACATTGGCCTTAAAATCGCCGAAGTAAAGTCGATTGGCAACTCCCTGTTTATCAGCCCCCACTACTATAGATGACCGTACCTCGGCTTCGGCCTGGAATGTCCAGCGGATGCAGCCTGTAGCCAGATCGAGGGCATAGATCACCCCCTGCTGACTGGCCGTAAACAGGGTATTGCCAACTACCGTGGGCTGCGACCGGGCGCGGGTAGCGTCCGGGAAAGCAAAGACCCAACTCAGCGATAACTGGGCTACGTTACTGGGCGTGATGCGTAAGTCGGGCGCGTGAGTGTAGCGGCTATTGGTCAGTTCCATGCCCCAATTCCCAATCCGAGCCTCCTGTTTTGTATGCCGCTTCCCTACCGGCTCCACGCACGGCCCCACCGAAACCGAACCCATGGGGGTAATCCGGTTGGCGATGTACC
>JBBQUC010000509.1:0-3423 GCA_038212815.1 Cytophagales bacterium | reverse complement strand
GGTAGGGTTTCCCGGTGTGCCCATCGACCCTAAAAGTCGCCCGCAGGCTAGCCCCGGCGATAACGAACTGAACTGCGAGGGCATGTACCTGATGCCCGGTTTTATTGACATGCACGGGCATATTGGCGGTCAGGCGCAGGGAGCTAATGCCGAGTACGTGTTCAAGCTTTGGCTAGGCCACGGCATTACCACCATCCGCGATCCTAGCTGCGGCAATGGCCTCGACTGGGTGCTGGAACACCGCGCCAAGAGCGAACGCAACGAGATTACAGCCCCCAGGATTAAAGCCTATACCGTGTTTGGGCAGGGCAGCCAAACGGCCATTACCACCCCTGAGCAAGCCCGAGCCTGGGTGCAGCTCAACGCCAAACGCGGGGCCGATGGGATTAAGTTTTTCGGGGCAGAACCTGCCGTATTTAAGGCTGCTCTGGCAGAAAACAAGAAACTTGGCCTCCGGTCAGCGTGCCACCATGCCCAGCTTGAGGTGGCACGCATGAATGTATTAGCCACCGCCAAAGCGGGCCTCACCAGTATGGAACATTGGTATGGCCTGCCTGAAGCCCTCTTTGCCGACCGCACGGTACAGGACTACCCTGCCAATTACAACTACAGCAACGAGCAAAACCGGTTTGAAGAAGCGGGAAATCTCTGGCAGCAGGCCGCCAAACCCGGCACCCCCAAGTGGAACGCCGTTATGGACTCGCTCATCCGCATGGATTTCACCCTCGACCCTACTTTTAACATCTACGAAGCCAACCGCGAGTTGATGCTGGCCCGCCGTGCCGAGTGGCACGATGAATACACCCTGCCCAGCCTCTGGCGGTTTTACGGGCCTAGCCGCATCTCGCACGGATCGTACTGGCACAACTGGGGTACGGAACAGGAAGTAGCCTGGAAAAAGAATTACCAACTCTGGATGGAGTTTATCAACGAATATAAAAACCGGGGCGGGCGCGTTACTACGGGGTCTGATTCGGGGTTTATTTACCAGCTTTATGGGTTTGCCTACATTCGGGAGCTGGAGTTACTGCGCGAAGCCGGGTTTCATCCGCTGGAGGTGATTCGGGCTGCTACCATCAAAGGAGCCGAAGCCCTGGGCATGGCCGATCAGATTGGGTCGGTGGAGGTGGGCAAACTGGCCGATTTTGTCATTACCGAAGAAAATCCCCTGGCCAATTTGAAAGTGCTATATGGAACCGGAGCCATCCGGCTCGACGATAAAAATGAGGTAAAGCGCGTAGGCGGGGTAAAATACACGGTGAAAGATGGCGTGGTGTATGATGCCAAACAACTCCTGGCCGATGTCAGAAAAATGGTGGCCGATGCCAAACAAAAGGAGAATTTTGAGATTACCCAACCAGGTATGGCCCCCAAACCGGCCAAAGTGAAAGATTGACCCGCTGTATGCAGCTTACCCAACTTCTCTATAAAACTCCCCTGCTGGCCACTTCCGGGCCGATGGATACCGATATTATCTCCATTACGATGGATTCGCGAAAAGCGGGACCGAGTACATTGTTTGTAGCCCTGCATGGCACCGTAACGGATGGCCATCGGTTTATCGAAACGGCCATTCAGCAGGGAGCCACCGCCATTTTAGCCGAAGAAATCCCCACCGAACCCAAACCCGGCGTAACCTACGTGCAGGTAACCGATTCGGCGAAAACGCTGGGGCTGGTAGCGGGTAATTTCTATGAACACCCCTCCCGCAAGCTCAAACTGGTGGGCGTAACCGGCACCAACGGTAAAACCTCGGTGGCCACCCTGCTCTTCCGGCTGTTTCGGTCGCTGGGGTATCATTGCGGGCTGCTCTCTACGGTGCAGAACCAGATAGACGAGCAGGTCATTGCCGCCACTCATACTACTCCTGATGTGCTGACTACCAACCTGCTGCTCACACAAATGCTGAAGCAGGGCTGTACACACGTATTTATGGAGGTAAGCTCACACGCGGTGGTGCAGGAACGCATTGCCGGGCTGCATTTTGCGGGCGGTATTTTCACCAACATCACCCACGATCACCTCGACTTTCACGGCACCTTCGACAACTACATCCGGGCCAAAAAAGGGTTTTTCGACCAATTACCCAGAGCCGCCTTTGCCCTCACCAATGCCGATGATAAGCGGGGGCTGGTAATGCTGCAAAACACGCTGGCCCGGCGCGAGAGCTACGCCCTGCAAACGCTGGCTACATTTAAAGGCAAAATCAGGGCCGATGGGCTGTTTGGACTGGAGATGGAGGTCGATGAACGTGCCGTCTGGTTTAAACTCATCGGGCGGTTCAATGCCTACAACCTAATGGCCGTATATGGAGCCTCCGTGCTGCTCGACGAAGACCCCGAAGAAGTGCTCACCCAACTGTCGGGGCTGATGCCGCCACCGGGCCGGTTCGAGCAGGTAATCTCTGAGGATCAACTTGTGGGAATTGTTGATTATGCCCATACCCCCGATGCGCTGGAAAATGTGCTGGATACCATTAACAACCTACGCCAGGGTCACGAGTCGATCATTACGGTAGTTGGCTGTGGCGGCAACCGCGATACGACCAAACGGCCCAAAATGGCGGCTATAGCCTGCAAAATGAGCAATCGGGTTATTCTAACCTCCGACAACCCCCGGCACGAAGACCCACTGGCCATTCTGGACGAGATGCAGGCGGGCATACCGCCTGTTGATGTAAAAAAAACCCTGATTATCCCCGATCGACGCGACGCTATCCACAAAGCCGTATCGCTGGCAAAACCGCATGATATTATTCTGATAGCAGGCAAAGGCCACGAAACCTATCAGGAGATCAAGGGCGTAAAGTACGATTTCGACGACCGGGCCGTGCTGCGGGAAGCCTATTTAAAGAGCAAATCGTAACGGCGAACTGGAGCAAAAGAGTGAAAGAGCGAATATTTTTACGGAGTTTTGTAACCGTTTCACTTTTGCGGGCTTTTAGTGTCTGTAGTGGCACTCATTTGCTCATTAGCCTATGCTTTATTACCTGTTCCAATACCTCGATCGGCAGTTCGACTTTCCCGGCGCGGGGGTATTCCAATACATTTCATTCCGAGCACTCGGCGCGGTTATTTGCTCGCTGCTGATTGCTGCCATTTTTGGCCGGCGGATTATCGACAAACTGCGTGCCCTGCAAATCGGCGAGTCGATCCGGGATTTGGGGCTGGAGGGGCAGATGCAAAAGCGGGGCACGCCCACTATGGGTGGGTTCATTATTCTGTCGTCGCTGCTCATCCCAACCCTGTTGTTTGCCAAGCTGTCTAATGTCTATATCGTACTCGCCCTGGTCTCCACCATCTGGACGGGCATGATTGGCTTTCTCGACGACTATATCAAAGTATTTCGCAAGAATAAAGAAGGGCTGGCGGGGAAGTTCAAGGTAGTGGGGCAGGTTGGGTTGGGGCTAATTGTGGGAATGAC
>JBBQUC010000508.1:0-3431 GCA_038212815.1 Cytophagales bacterium | reverse complement strand
CTGTTTTGGCGCGTAGTGTATAGCTATCTGTCGTTTCATTAACCATCATTCGTTTAACAATAGCCATGTTCTGTTTTGAAAAAGGCAACCGATCTTCATAGAGTGCTTTTAGAAACGCAATCTGATTTCGCGGAGAAATGGCAAATCGCCCAAAATTCCAGAAATCAATTCCCTTTTCCGATAAATCCATATTCCCATACTGGCATTTGCTCAGGTACTTCCGGTAACATTCACGCCCAATTTTCTTAGCCAGTTCAAGATAAACCCAGCCTGCCGATTGCTCAAACGCTTCGCGAATGGTCATGTCGTGGTAAATATCGGGCCGGTAGCCATACCGAACGGTATCCACCTGCCCAACCCACTTGACCACCTCATTTTCACTCTTGATAATGCCCGTTTCCAGCGCAATCAGTGAGTTGATTATTTTAAACGTTGATGCGGGTAAGGTAGCTATCTGGCTGTCTGACTCATTACTGAATTGCCATTTATGATGATTATAATCGTATAGGGTTATGCTCCCGTCAAGCCCACAGTCCTCAAAAGGCTTATGAAAATCAACTTGAGCGAAAGCCTCGATGGGAAAGACACACCAGATTAGACAGAATCTCCACATTTGACAAACAGATTCATCGTTTATCAGGAAATGGAGATACACATTTAACCTCTGTGTATCTCCGTGTCTCCAACCTACACTGCGTCTGACAAACTGGTAAACGTAAACTCCCGGATTTTCATGGGCGGAATCAGGTAGTTCTGGTCTGATTCGGTACTCAGAACCCGCTCAGGCTTGCCGAGGGCTTCGAGGTTGTTGAGCATGATAATCGGGCTTTCGTTGAACCGGAAGTTCTTGATGGGGTGCTTGATTTTGCCATTCTCGATGTAAAACGTCCCGTCGCGGGTGAGGCCCGTAACCAGGATGGTTTGTGGGTCAACCGTGCGTATGTACCAGAGCTTGGTCACTAAAATCCCCTTTGTGGTGCTTTTGATCATGTCGTCGAGCGATTGGGTGCCGCCCGCCATAATCATGTTGTTGGGAAATGGCAGCGATTTTTTGCCCTGTTTTTTTGCCCAGTACTGTGAGTAGGACAGGTTTTTCACCACGCCTTTTTCAATCCACATGGTTTTCTGCTGCGCCTGCCCGTCGCCTGCCCAGGGAGCCGCAGGTAATTCAGTATTAGTGGGGTCAGAATAGATGGTCACGCGCTCGTCCACAATTTTATCGCCCAGTCGGCTTTTGCCCCCTTTCTGGCTGAAGTACGACCGACCTTCGTCGGCAGAGCGGGCATCCATATTAAAGAAAATGTTTTCCAGAAGCACCACAGCCGCCGTTGGCTCCAGAATAACGGTGTACTTGCCCGGCTCGATGGCCCGTGCATTAGCCGAATCAGCTCCTTTCTGAATGGCGATGCGGGTAGCCGCTGCCGTGTCGAGCTTCCCAAAATCGCTGTAACCCCGCGCTACGTAGCCCGACCCTTTACCATCGGGGGTACGGACGGTCAGGTTGAAGTTAACATTGCTGCTTGGGTAATAGGCAAACAGCCCCTTGGAGTTCATCATGGCGTTGTAGCCGTGCTGGTCTTCCATAAACCCGGCGGCAATCAGGTTCTTCGCCCGCGTCAGTTCCAGACTTTTGGCAACGGACTCGGCCCGCTTATCGGGCGTAATGCTGGCCGTACTCTCAAAATATCCGCTCGACTTGAGGTATTGCTGCGGCCCCAGCACCCCCATGTGTTCCGGGTTTTCGGGGGCCAGTCGGGCGAGTTCTTCGGCCCGGCGCACTACTTTTTCCAGCGACGCATCATCGAACTCATCAATGGTGGCCACGCCTACTTTTTTGCCAAACGCCGACTGTACGGTCAGGTTCTGGTTGATAAGTGAGCCGCTGGTGCTCACTTCGTTGCGGGCATAGCGAATATTGCCCCGTTCTTCGCCGAGGAGGTTCACCTCGCACTCGTCGGCTTTAGAGTAGCTCAGAACTTTGGTAAGCAGAGCCTTAGCTTCTGCCTCTGTAAGGATTATTGACATAATTGAAGCCGTTGGTGGTTGATTTATGTAACCGTTAGTTCTTGTTTAAATTGAGATTCAAATTCCTGTAGTGTCAACCAGTTTACTTTTGGAAAACCAAGCTGATCTAATACAGCGAAATGCCCGTCATTTAACACTAAATAATGAGCATTGGCTGCAATAGCGCAGTTTAAAAACTTATTATCATCGGCATCTTCAGTAATGAAGTTAAACGCAAAAAATACTTCAACTCGTTGCGTTGCTGGCATGACTGTAATAAAATTGACAACATTCTCAGCGACTTCTTCTCCATTTTTCTGTTCCAGAATTTCGCGGTATTCCAACAAAATTTCGGTTGTTACGCACAAAGCGATCTTACCAGAAATAATGGCATCAAAAATCCACCGAAAAGGAGATTTTCTACCGATGATAGCAACCAGGATATTCGTATCAAGGACGAGGTGAAGCACGGTTGTGTTCGTTTGTCCAGTTAACCATATCCTGTTCAGTTAGCCCCCGCTCATCCCACACCTTATCCATTGCCTCGGTTGCCCGTTGGGCAAAGTATTGAGCCAACATCAGTTTTATCTCCTGAAGCTGTTGGTCGGGTAAATCATTGGCATAGAGCTTTAATAACTCTATCTGTAGATTGCTGAGACTTTTCTGCGCTACCATTTTCGTTAAATTTTCCGGGCGGTATTAATGACATTGACACCATTGAACCGCGTAGTTGAGCTTCCATGAGAAACGGCACTGACCTGACCGGGTTGCCCTTTGCCGTCGAAGAATGAGCCACCAAGCCGGTAGTCGCTTTCGTCGCAAACGGCCACGCAGGAGTTCCAGAATTCCTGGGTGTTCGACTGGTAGGCCACGTCTTTCAGCATCCCGGCAATCTGCCCGTCTTTAATTTCGTAATACAACTGCCCGCCAAACTGGAAATTATACCGCTGCTGATCAATGGAGAACGAGCCATCGCCGATGATGTAGATGCCTTTTTTTACATCTTTAATCATATCCTGCACGGATAGGGGCGTTTTGCCAGCCGCCAGCGATACGTTGGCCATGCGCTGAAACTGCACCGAACTCCAGCTATCGGCGTAGCAGCACCCCTGCGATTCTTTCTCGCCAATGATGTGTACCTGGTCACGGATGGCCTGATAGTTTACCAATGTACCGTCTTTCACCAAATCCCAGCGTTTGGTTGCCACGCCCTCGTCGTCGTAGCCCACCGCACCCAACGAACCCACCTGCGTTTTGTCGGCAAAAAGCGTTACCTGTTTGCTGCCGTAGTTGAAATTCTTCGTCTGCCATTTATCGAGCGTGGCAAAGCTGGTTCCGGAAAAATTGGCCTCGTAACCCAACACCCGGTCCAGTTCCAGCGGGTGCCCAACGGACTCGTGAATCGTGAGCCAGAGGTGGCTGGGGTC
>JBBQUC010000507.1:0-3432 GCA_038212815.1 Cytophagales bacterium | reverse complement strand
ATCGTAGAAATACACCTCCATGCCCAGTGCTTCGGCCACTACCGAAAGTTGGGTACCAATGTTGCCATAGCCTACTAGCCCCAGTTTTTTGCCGCGTACCTCAAAACTGTTCGTGGCCGATTTGTCCCATTCACCCCGGTGCAGTTTATTGCTTTTCGGCACTACCTTGCGAATCAGCATGATGATTTCGCCAATGGCTAATTCAACTACGGAGCGCGTGTTGCTATAGGGCGCATTGAACACGGCAATGCCCCGCTCGGTGCAGGCATCGAGGTCGATCTGATTGGTGCCGATGCAGAAAGCACCAATTGTCATAAGCCGATTGGCCGATTCCAGCACCCGGCGCGTAACCTGCGTTTTCGACCGGATGCCCAGAATATGTACCCCCTGAATGGCTTCGATCAGTTCGCCCTCATCCAGTGCCCCTTTCCGAATTTCGACATTGAATCCCTCCTGCTCAAACAACTGTACTGCTATTGGATGCACGTTTTCGAGCAGCAGCACTTTAATCCTGCTTTTTGGATACGACTGGCTGCGGCTCAGGTTATTATCGTACAGAAACTCATCGAGCGAGGGGGTAATATGATCGGCTTTTTGCATCACGTTGGGGCGCATTACATTCTCGGTAAAGGCATAAAATTTATTGGCCAGGCCCGACTCCCGAATCTCGTAATCGGTATAGCCATCGCCAATCACATACACATCCCCATCGAGGTTCAGGTCGCGCATGAGTTTCACTTTGCCGCTATCGGTAGCTAAGGGATTATTGGGGTCGCAACCAATGATATTCCCCTCGGCATCGTACACAAACGTATTGGCAAACACATGGTCTTCTTTAATACCCAGCGTGGTAACAATGGGTACGATAAACTCCTTAAACCCACTCGAAATAATGAAAATATGGTCGGCGTTTTCAGTCAGAAACGACCGGTTGCGCTGAAACGAGTCAGAGACATTAGGCAGTAATGCGTCAACAAGCGCGGGAATATGGTTGCGGTTGGCCCGCAACAACCCCAGCCGCAGCCGCAACGATTCAGCCAGCGATAGCTCGCCCGCCATACCCCGGTCGGTAATGGTTTTAATCTGATCGACAACGGCTTCGCGGTCAGGCCGACCAGCCAGCGATATTTCGGCCAGCACATCCAGCCCTTCCACTTTGGTAAAGGTACTGTCGAAATCAATAATAAAATACGTTTGTTCGAGTGGTTTGGTGAGCATCAGGGGTTTAGAATCATTTAGTATGCGTTAAAAATTCCGCTGTCCGTTCTTCTGACCAATATGTACCCTGTAGGTTACGGGCCGGGAAACCGCAGTGGCCTCCCTGCTCAGGAAACTCCATATATACGTTAGGGAGTTCCCGTGCCAGTACTGCCGGGAAACATTCGGGCGATAGAAACGGATCGTTTTTTGCGTTTATCACCAGTGTCGGAATAGTAATCTTCGGCACAAAGGGTAACGAGCTGTTTTGGGCATAGTAGGCATCGACTGTTGGAAATCCATGCAGCGGGCCAGTCAGTACATGATCGAACTGCCGGAGTGTACGCGTCGTTTCCCATTGACTATCCCGGATAGCAGCGGGCAGCAAGGTCATTTTTTGCCGCACTTTGGCTTTAAGCGACCGTTGAAACCGATAGTTATAGACCAGACTATCCCAGGCTTCGAGCCGGTACGATGAACTCATCACATCGAGCGGCACCGAAAACGTAACTGCCCGCTGAATGGCCGGATTCAGGTCTTTATGCTGTTCGCCGAGGTACTTGAGGGTAATATTCCCACCTGCACTAAAGCCTACCAACTGGATGGCAGTATAACCCTTAGCCAGCGCGTGTTGGATAACCAAGTGTAAATCGCCTGTTTCGCCAATGTGGTAGAAGCGGGGTTGCTGGTTCATTTCGCCACTGCATGAGCGGTAGTTCCAGGCCAGGCAATCGAAGCCATTGGCCCTCAAATGCCGCACCATACCTGCCAGATAAGGTCTGGAAGAATCGCCTTCAAGACCGTGGGAGAGAATCACTAACCCGCTTGTTATTCGCTCCTCACTCCTATTTACTCTGGCGAGCGCCCAGTCCAAGTCCAAAAAATCATGGTCGGAGGTTTCGACCCGCTCACGGATGTAGGGCACCTTCACTTTCCGAAACAGCGACGGAACAATAGTCTGGAGGTGGCCATTGGGCAAAAAACCGGGGGCATGATACGACGAAGGGGCAATCAGCGGCATTGCTGGGCGCAAATGATTGAACTGCAAAGGTAAGACTCGCCCCGTATATAGACAGCATGTACTACTTTTTTTTGCGCCGTTGCCGCCATACCTGGTAATCATTCCGCATCCGGTCGAAGAAAAAAGTAGGGCCTATTGAATAAAAAATACCCGCATAGTTGATGGATTTATCCGCAACGGTGTTCTGAAAAGCATACCGATAGCCAATGTAAGCACTGATGCCAATCCAGCGCAGGGGCGTAAACTTGTTGGACAGGGGCAGCTTGAAAGCGGCAGAAACACCCACGCCAATGGGTACAAAATTGCCGAATTGGACGGTGGGCTGATCGGGTATGCTACTCGCCAGATCATACCGGGCAAAGCCATAACCAGCCTCGATGGGTACGCTCAAATCGAGCCACCGACGGCGGAAGATAAAGGGTTCTACATAGGCCATCAGGTATTTCAACCGGCGACCTACCAGCACCCGGTCAGGGCCGAAGGGTTGTGGGTAACGTAAAGCCTGCCGGGTAAAGTAATAACCAACGCCGATCTTTATGTTATTGGGGAACCTCACTCCTACCCGTACTCCCCAGACACTGATGGGTATATGCCGGTTTGTCGGGTCGCGGGAGTCATAAAACAGAAAATACCGTTGATCGGTA
Source organism: Cytophagales bacterium (assembly GCA_038212815.1). Taxonomy (GTDB): domain Bacteria; phylum Bacteroidota; class Bacteroidia; order Cytophagales; family Spirosomataceae; genus JBBQUC01. The sequence goes on along the minus strand of JBBQUC010000507.1, from coordinate 570 downwards.
TCGGCACTAAACGATGGCAGACGGTCATGCCGGTCTTCGCCTGGCTTTAGGGTATCGGTTAAGGTAGCCTTCGGTTCAGGGTTTGTTGGTTCAGGTGCCGGAATGTTTACTTTCGGTACCTGTGTCCAGGCATATATAGACACTAACAGCATCAAACCGGTCAATAAGCCTTTTTTCAGGCCATGTTTTAGGGTAACCATGTTCATCATGTTGTGATAGCATAACCCAGAAACAGGCAAATAGTTAGGCTTCCCAGATTACCGTTTCGGGTTGTTCATACCAGGGTTCAAGGTGTGGCTGGTAGCGGGCTTCCACAATGTTGCGCTTTATTTTCAGGGTAGGAGTCATCAGGTTGTTATCCACCGTCCAGGGGTCTTTCACAATCACCACCTTTTTCACCCGCTCATAGGCGTGGAGCCGGGGGTTCAGTGCACCAATAGTAGCCTCCAGGCTTTGGGCCACGGCAATCCGGTCGGCATGACGGCCCATCTCCGACAGGACCACCAGGGCCACGGGCTGCGGCAGATGCTGCCCCGCCACGCAAATTTGCTCTACAAAGTTATTGTCGGC
>JBBQUC010000506.1:0-3438 GCA_038212815.1 Cytophagales bacterium | reverse complement strand
GGTGGTGGAGTGGCTGGGTAGCTCTGGGTATTGTCATTCTGAAAAATGCGCCAGAGGTGTTATTTTTGCAGTCAGTGCTGGTTTTTTTACAAAAAAGAAATACCATCGGCTGGATTCTGGCCACGCAGTTAATATACCCATTTTACGTTGTTTTTTTCGGACTGGCCGCGCAACAGCGGGGGTTTATCTGGAAAGGGCGAACGTTAACGTAGTTGTCCAGTTTTCAGTTTAACCAATTCACTGCTTTTGTCTCTCTTCCTGCACAAATCGAACCGGCTGATGCGCTCCCTTTATCCGGAGTTCTGGTGGAAACTCGACGATACGGACGAGTTCAACCAGCCTACCATCTATCTAACGTTCGATGATGGGCCAATTCCAGAGGTCACGGAGTTTGTGCTGGAACAGTTAGACCGGTTTGCCGCTCAGGCGACCTTTTTCTGCATTGGCGATAACGTCCGTAAACACCGCGATATACTGTATCAGGTGATTGAAGCGGGGCATCTGGTAGGCAATCATACCTATAATCACCTCAACGGCTGGAAAACCGACGATGACCTTTACCTCGACAATGTGTATCAGTGTCAGGAGCAACTCGGCATCGAAACAGGGTTGTTCCGCCCTCCCTATGGACGGATTAAAAAAAGCCAGGCCACTGTGCTCCGGCATAACTATGGCATTGTGATGTGGGATGTGCTGACTGGCGATTTCGACCCTACCCTCTCGCCCCGCGTGTGCCTCCAAAAAACCCTGCACTACACTGAGCCGGGGTCTATTGTTGTCTTTCACGACAGCCTCAAGGCCTTCCCCACATTGCGGTACGTGCTGCCCCGCATGCTGGCGCACTTTGCCGCCCAGGGCTACCAGTTCCGCGCCATTCCACAGCCTGTGTATGCCTGACCCCACGGTTAGCATTCTGATTGCCGCCCGCAATGAAGAAACCCACATTCTCGACTGCCTGCAAGCCCTCGACCAACTCAATTTCCCCAAAAACCAGCTAGACATCTGGATTGGCAATGACCTGTCGTCTGACCAGACTGGCCCACTTGTGGCCCGGTTCATTGCCGATAAACCCCAGTTTCACCTGATGGCCATCCCTGAATCGACCGGGCCATTACGCGGGAAGAGTCATGTACTGGATCAGTTGGCCCAACAGGCTATGGGACAGTTTTTGTTCTTCACCGATGCTGATGTGCAGGTGCCACCCACCTGGATTACCGACCTGCTGGCCCAGTTTATGCCCACCGTGGGTATTGTTTCGGGTTCTACTACCGTGCAGGGCCGTTCGCTGATTGCCCGGCTACAGGCCGTTGACTGGCTGATGGCCTTTACCCTGGTACATGAAGCTGCCGGTTGGGGCATTCCGGTTACGGCTGCGGGGAATAACATGGCCGTTCGGCGGGAGGCTTATGAGCAGGTAGGGGGATATGCAAGCCTGCCTTTTTCCGTAACCGAAGATTTTGCCCTGTTTCGGGCTGTAGTGCGGGCAGGATGGAAGTTTCGGCATCGGATGGCAGCACCCAGCCTGGCCCTAACCCAGCCTGTTACCAACCTGTCCGACTATTTGCAACAGCGGAAACGGTGGCTGGCCGGAGCCTTTCAGATGCCTGTTTATCTGATAATGCTTATGTTGAGCCAGTACCTGCTACTGCCGCTTCTCGGCTTGGTCGCCCTGGTTTCGCCAATGTGGGCAGTAGGGATATATGGGGCTAAAGTGGGGCTGCAAAGCCTGCTCCTTACCCGCACGTTGCTTCAGTTACGGCAATACAAGCTGCTGCCCTATGTGTTGCCTTACGAACTGTATCAGATTATTTTCGGTTTTTTATCGGTCGTCTATTACCTGTTGCCTATCCCCCTGCGCTGGAAAGACCGACATTACCCCCTATGACACTCATCGACACCCACGCCCATATTTACGACGAGCAATTCGACGCTGACCGCGTTGCCATGCTTGACCGGGCTGAACAACAGGGCATTCGCCAAATCTGGATGCCCAATTGCGCCCGCGAAACCGTACCGGGTATGATGGCCCTGGCCACGCAGTATCCGGGCCGTTGCCTGCCTATGATGGGCCTCCATCCCACCTATGTCGGGGCCAATGTAGAAGACGAGTTAGCTGCTGTTGACCAGCAACTTAATCAACACAAATTCATGGCAGTGGGCGAAATCGGGCTGGACTTTTATTGGGATATGACTTTTGTTGACCAGCAGATGCTGGCTCTCCGCACTCAGTTGCAATGGGCCGCCGGGCGTGGCCTATTTGTTTCACTGCATACGCGCTCAGGCCACAATAGAAACGCTTTTGCCGAAACTACCGCCATCATCGAGCAGTTGGCACTGCCGGGACTGACGGGCATTTTCCACTGCTTTATCGGCACGTTGGCCGAGGCCAACCGGGCTATTGCACTGGGGTTTAAATTGGGTATTGGTGGGGTCGCCACGTTTAAAAATAATAAAGCGGGTATTCCAGGCCTCGACAAGGTGCTACCATACATTGCCCCCGAACACCTTGTTCTCGAAACCGATGCTCCTTATCTGGCTCCCATGCCGCATCGGGGCCAGCGCAATGAACCCGCCTATATCCCCCTCATTGTCACCCGTATCGCTGAGCTAATGGGCCTCACCCCCGGCGAAGTAGCCCAACAGACAACAGCGAACAGTGAACAGTTATCACTGAACAGTGCGCAGTGATATGTACCAAACCCACTACATCAACCCCATTTTACCGAAACGGCCCCGGGCCTCAGTATTGGTTATTTATACCGGCGGCACCCTGGGCATGGTATATGAGCGCACCACTGGCCAACTCATTCCCTTCAACTTTGAGCAGGTACTCGAACGCATCCCCGAAATTCACCGGCTCGATTTCGAGATTACCTTTCTTACTCTGCCCACCATCATCGACTCTTCGAACATGAGTCCGGCACTCTGGGTTGAACTGGCCGAAATTATCCAGCACCACTATGCCCAATATGATAGTTTTGTGATTTTGCACGGCACTGATACGATGGCCTACACAGCCTCGGCCCTGAGTTTCATGCTGGGAAATCTGGCCAAGCCCGTTATTCTGACCGGAGCGCAGTTACCCATTGGCGTGGCCCGAACCGATGCCCGCGAGAACTTCATCACCGCCCTCGAAATAGCTGCCGCAGTGGATGCTGCCGCCGTGGATACGGACGCAGTGGATGCTGCCGCCGTGGACTCGGTTACGCAGCCCATCATCTCGGAGGTCTGTATTTATTTCAATTCGCTGTTGCTACGGGGCAACCGGGCCAGCAAGCAGGAGAGCGTCCATTTTAACGCGTTTAAGTCGGAGAACTATCCGCACCTGGCTATGGCGGGGGTCAACATCGACTATAATCGACCTTTCATCCAGCCTCGCCCAACGGGAGGAAGCCTCCAACTCCGTACCGTGCTCGATCCCAACGTAGTGATCCTGAA
>JBBQUC010000505.1:0-3442 GCA_038212815.1 Cytophagales bacterium | reverse complement strand
CAATCTACCCCGCCCTCACCCGCTCCCTTAGCCGGGCTGCTGGCCGACAGCACATACTGCCCGTCGTAGCTGGCAGCACTGTTGCCTACGAAGATGGATGCGTAAGGAATGTTAACCTGATTCGATGCTGGCAGGCCGGTTTGGTCGGCATAGAGCACATTATAGGCCGCTACCATATTTAAGGTAGAGTAACTAGAAATCGTATTAGTAACATTATTTTTAATGACTACAAAGGATGTAGGTGTGGGGCTAATTACATTAATACCATAGGAACTCGAAGCGCTATTATAAATAGTGGTATTATTACGTATTTCTCCACTGAAATTATCATAGCAATTTATTTGGTAGCTTACGATATTATTTTTAATTAAAAAACCTGTTTGGTTTACCGATGATGTAGATAAGGCATAAATAGCATTTTGTACAAGACACTGTTTCACCGTGACGTTATTGGTTGTCACGTAATAACTACCAACACCACTATCATATCCATATCCAATATGAATATTACCTGCAAAACACCGGCTTACTGTTACCTGGCTTGCTGTAATGTTGATGTCATAATTTACTGCGCAACTCATGAGTAATGAGTTTTCAGACCCGGCTTTGAACGTAATAGTGCCAAATACTGCCGAGCCGGTGGTTGCCTGCTGGCTGCTGCCCAGAAAATAACCGGGGCCAATGATGGCTACCCGTTTGGTAATAGTCAGGTCGCCGTAATTACCCGCTTCCACCATAAACACGGTACCGGCGGTAGCACTGGCAATAAGGGCCGAGAGGCTTTGCCCGTTGGTTACCCGCACCACCTGAGCGCGGGACGTATGAGCAAATACGAAGGAAACAAAGGCAAGCGAAATCAGGAAGCGGTAGAGCGGTTGCATAAGCGAGTGGGGTTGTTTCGTTCGTGACGAGGGGTATAGGATAGATATTGCCGGAAAACCACTGGCAACTTACGTATGCCGATACCGCCCCGCTTTGGCAAACGGCCCGGATGCCGCTAAAAAGTTTTGCCAACGTTTTTGCAAACGGACCTCCCGGTTTGGTCAACTGCCCTCTGTAGGATATACTCACCTCATTATCGTACTTTTACTCAATTCCTGATTGAGCCTCTACCACCGTGACACTAACCGACCATTTGTACCAGCAGGAACGGTATGAGCGTTTTTTGCAAAAACTCATCGACGACTGGGATACGTATTTCTACCGGCATGGGGCCATGTTTGTCAACCTCCCGGCTATTCGGAATAAAAACGGCTTTGTCGAAGACGTAGCCGACGCTGTTGAGACCGTGCTGGCAGGGCAACTCGGCCCGCTGGAAGCCACCCGGCTGACTCCCAGCAAAGACACGTTTCGCCGGCTGCTGTTCGAGTACGACCCCGAAACCCGCTGGCAGAGCAAAACACGCGAGGCTTTGTGCCTGTATGTAGGGTTTGCCAGTTGGGCCGATTTTAAAGAGCGTGTCCGGGAGGAATTGAAAAAAGAGCCGGTTACGGTCAACATCAACCAGATCACAGTGCGGACTGCCTGGCTACCCGCCCGGCAGGTGGTACGGTTGCTGCCCTATTCGGCTGGCGGGGTGGGAGTTGCGCAGCCATCAGTACCCTGGCGGTTGATACTGGCGGGAGCAGGGGTATTCATCGTGTTGCTGGGTCTGGGCCGCTGGGGTTGGCATTTGTGGCAAAACCGCCCCTTCAGTGCCGGGCAACTGGCGGGGGTGCAATTCCGTATCCTGCGCACGGAAGGCAGGGCGTTGCCCCAAACTACGATGTCAGCAGCCTCGATATAGACAGTGTGGTTGTCGATTTTAGTGCTATCAGTACCGAGTATAATCAGCAACCCGGTGATCTTGACCGGAAGGTATTTCACCGGGCGCAGGGCCGATTTACCTATCCCTTCTGGAAACCGGCTTTTTGCGCCATCCGGCTCATTGCCCGTAATCAGGTGGTGGCTATGCTGCGGCATACAACCCGCACCGACGGCTGGATTGGCTGGACTGCCGACTCCGACCGAGGAAACACCCAGGCCCTGCCGCAAACTCAGGTTCAGGCCGGGGGGCAGCTTAAAGTGCCGCTGTTGGCTCGACAAGGCCAGCCCGGCGATTTTTCCAGCCACCTGGTTTATCAGCGTCCGGTTGGTCTCGATGCCGACGAAATGGATTGGCAGGTTCGGCTCAAAAACCCGTTTGCCGAAGGCGGCATCAGTTGCTTCGACCCTGAAATCAGTGTTCGCTGGGGCGGTGGTGCTACCGACTGCATCGCCCTGCAAACGACCCGTGTAGGCTGCGGGGCAGGGGCACGGATTCAGTTGGGTAAACAGGATTTGCGCAACGGAGAGCATGATTTGTCGCGACTGAGTGCTGATTTTGAGCAATGGCGAACGCTGCGCATGCTGACAAAAAACCGGATTGCGTGGTTTTACATAGATGGGCAACTGGTGTTTCGATACCCATACACGCAGGACTTAAGCCCTGTTCAGGTCTTAGGCATTGCGTTCAAAGGGTCTGGCTCGGTTGATTGGGTACGGCTGGCCAATTCACGCACCGGTCAGGTTGTTTACCAGGAAACGTTTTAGCTGTATTACCCATCTCCGGGCTTATACCTGATTCTGTGGCAAACGCCCCATCGGCAGGCGTTGAATAAGCTCTTGTTACAGGGTTGAGGGCAGCAGGCAGCGAGGCTGAGTACTGGACAAGGAACAAAATGAGCAAAGGCCGCAGGAAGTCTTTTTCATTGTCCAGTATTCGGTTTACTTTTACCACACTATGAAGGCACTCATTGTTTGCACCAATCATACCGATTACCCCACGAAGCCCCAAAAAACTGGCCTGTGGCTCAGTGAGGCTACTCATTTTTACGACGAGTTGCAGGACCGGAACATCAGCTTCGATTTTGTATCACCCAACGGCGGGCTGATTCCCATTGATGAGCGCAGTTTAGAATCGAAAGACAATACCAACGACAAGTGGTACAATAACCCGGCTTTCCGCGATAAACTGACCAACTCTCTGCGGCCCGACGAGGTGAACCCCGCCGATTATCAAATCATCTACTTTACAGGGGGCCACGGCACCATGTGGGATTTTCCAAACAACGAGCCACTACAGGTCATTACCCGGCAGATTTACGAACGGGGCGGGCTGGTTGCTGCTGTGTGTCACGGGGTTAGCGGCCTGCTCAACGTACGGCTGTCCGACGGGTCGCTGTTTTTGGCTGACCGGCAGGTAACGGGGTATTCCAATCTGGAAGAAAAACTGGTGCGGTTAGACGAAGAAGTTCCGTTTCTGCTCGAAGATGCATTGAAAGCCCAACACGCGAACTACAGCAAGGGTCTGCTCCCCTTTATGCCGCATATCGACGTGGATGAGCGGCTCGTAACGGGCCAAAACCCCCTCTCAGCCCGCAAAGTAGGCCGCAAAGTAGTGGAAGAAATGTTCGAGAAATAA